>URBA01000230.1 GCA_900545905.1 uncultured Collinsella sp. | reverse complement strand
AGCTTCGTCGGCAGCGTCAGATGTGTATAAGAGACAGCGGTGTTCGTGCTCATGATGATTTTTACCGTACTGGCGTTCATTGCCGGCCGGGGCTTTAGACCGCAAGCAGTTCGCGTCGCCGCGCGTGAAAGTACTCCCGCGGACAGCAGTACAAAGGCAATCACTGCCAGCCAAAGCTCCAACCCCAGCACGTTCGCCCGCGTCACCTTCGCGACAAGCATCAAGACAGTCTTCACCAACAGTATCCTCGCCTTGCTGTTCTGCATTATTTTCCTCTCGAACTTTGGCTACGGTGCCTTCGATCCGCTGGAGTCGTTCTTCTACCGCGATGTCCTGCACGTCGGTGTCGAATGGATGGGCTGGCTCTCGTCGGCCAGCGGTGTGGGCGCGGTGCTGGGCGCCGTGGCCGCGCTCCGCTTGCCGCCGCACCTGGTCAACCTTAAGACGCTGCTTGTGGCGCTCATGTCCGTGGGTCTGGGAAGCCTGCTCTACGTGGGAACGCTGTACGTGGGCGTAGCCCTTGTCGGCCAGATTGCCCTGGGCGTGGCCTGGGGCGTCGTCAACCCGCTCCACAACACGATCGTGCAAACGACGGCCCCGCTCGAGCAGCTCGGTCGCGTGAACTCGGTCATGGGTTTTGGCAATATGTTCGCCGGCGTGGCCCCGCTGGCGATTGCCCCGTGGCTGGCGGCGACGTTTGGTGTGCAGCAGACGCTCGTTGGTGCGGGCATGGTCGTGACGGCAGTTCCCGCGGCGTTGCTGCTGTTTGGACGCCGGCATTTTGATCGTGCCGCAAGGCAGTAAAAACCATCACAACATTCGATGAAAATCGCGATTTTGCCGAATAACGTCGAATGTTGTGATGGTTTGCGTTCCGGCCAGGCCACCACAAAGGGGCCAGGCACCTTTGTGGTGGTTTTGCCGCCGGATCACGCCGAAATGGCGCGCAACTACACCAGCACGTCGGCAAGCGGACGCTTGGGAACGTGGTGCACCTGCGCCTCGTCGCGCCAGTAATTGATAGAACCATCCGGGTTGGAGTCGATCGCGTCGATCACCTGTGTCTCGGCTGGCACGCCAAAAGCCATGATCAGCTTGAGCTCGTATCTGTCGTTATCGAGCCCCATGGCATCGATTGCGCGGGGCGTAAAGGCCTTGAACATGCAAGCCGCCACCTCGGGCGTTGCGCTGCGCGCGGCGAGCATCATCGTCTGAGCCGCGATGCCCGTGTCGACCTCGGTGATAGGCGCGGCGGGCTTGCCGGGAACGGTGCGCTCGGCAAGAACTGCGATGTAGCCGGTCGGGCGTTCGCCCTCATTGGGACCCGACCAATCCTTGAGCGCACCGGCCCACGCGAGCTCATCAAATACACGCGCGCAGTCCTCAGCACCGCTCACCACATGAAAACGCAGACGCTGAGCATTAGCGCCGCAGGGAGCCAGGTGCGCCAGCTCTGCCAGCTCGAGCAAAAACTCGCGCGGCACGCGCATGGACTCGTCAAAACGGCGGCATGTGCGAGCGCGACGAACCAGCACATCAAACGTATCCAAGCCAAGCTTTTCACAACCTTGCTTTGCCATCGACTCCGCACTCGACGGCGCCGCGGGAACAGCTTCGTTCATAGAGACCCCCAATACAAGCCAATTGTTCTTAGAAAATCTAACCTAAAACGCAGACAATAACGAACAGAGCCGCAATGTTCTACACCTGTTAAATAGAATAACGCGACATGGGGAACAACGAGAACAAATCGGGGCCTTTGGGTTACACTTCGCCCTCCCCGACCCATACGTCAGCGCCTTTAGGCGATACTTGTTGTAGCAACTGCGGCATACGCCGCAAAAACAACAATGACGGCAAACGCCACGTGGAAAGGAGACCTCATGGGCATCTTTAAGAACGACGACCAGCAGTCAAATTTGTTTGGATTTGACGAGAAAAGCATGGCAGGCAAGGCAATCAAGGCCGTGCGCTGGATCTACGCCGTCACGGGCGTCATCGCACTGCTTGCCGGCATCGCGTTGCTGTTTGCGCCCGCCAAGTCCCTCGTCTTCCTGACGACCGTCTTGGGCTTCTACTTTGTGATCACAGCTGGCGTCAGGCTGTTCACCGCCATTTTTGAGCCGCTGCTGCCCGCCGGTTGGCGCGTGACGAGCATCATCTCCAACCTGCTCATCATTCTGGGCGGCGTCATAATCCTGCGCAATCAGGCCTTCTCGACCGCGACGCTCACCACGCTCGTGGTGGTCGTGGCTGGCTTTGGCTGGATCGTCGAAGGTGTTATGTCCATTCTGGAGTCCGAGCTTTCGTCCAACCGCGCCCTCGCCATCCTGAGCGGTGCGCTCTCCATCATCGCCGGCGTGTTCGTGTTCATCTACCCGCTGTGGTCGGCCAAGATGCTCGTCATCTTTACCGGCGCTGCACTCCTGGTGTTTGGCGTGACGCTGATTATTCGTGCTATCCGCTTTGGCAAGCTGGTGCACTAGATGCAAAGAACGCTCTTTATTGATGCCGACGCCTGCCCGGTCACGCGCGAGTCGATTGACTGCGCGCGGCGAGCGGGCGTCGCCGTTATTATCGCCGGCAACAGCACACAAAACCTGGAACGCCACATTCGCCGCGACGATCCGCGCGATGCCGAGCACGCACGACGCGGCTTTTGGGTCACCACGCTCGATGTGAGCGTAGGCGCCGACAGCGCAGACTTTGCCATTGTCGAACGTCTGCAGGCGGGTGACGTGGTCGTGACGCAGGACATTGGCCTGGCGAGCATGGTGCTCGGCCGCAATGCCGCCGCAATCGGTGTGCGCGGGCGCGTGTACGACAAGGCGACCATCGACATGCAGCTGTTTATTCGCCACGAGGAAAAGAAGGTGCGTCGCGCCGGCGGTCGCACCCGCGGGCCGGCAGCCTTCACCAGTGAAGACCGCGCCCGCTTTAAGCGCAACCTCACCGAGCTGCTGCGCTAACCAAGGCAGATTTTTGGGACATACCTAAAAATCTACCTTTTTGTTTTGGGCGGTGTGAGCGCTCAGGATCCATGGCTCAACAAAAAACGGGCTTCAAACTGCCATGCGTCGCCGCATTGTGCAAGCGCCGTGCATGGCTATTTTGAAGCCCGTTTTGTTAGGCCTACTTAGAGGCCAAAGGCAGATAGGACGAGGCCCCAGCCAGCGCCGATGACGTACATCATGACCAGGAACACGGCGTTTTCGCGAGCGCTGCGGTTGGTGCGGAACAGCACCAGGTAGCCCACGCCGGCGGAAATGAGCGTGCCGGCGAGCATCGGTGCCAGTTGCAG
>URBA01000229.1 GCA_900545905.1 uncultured Collinsella sp. | reverse complement strand
GCTTTGAGCCGCGTCAGGGCAAGGGCAACGTCTGCCGCCAGATGTTTCGCGATATCGAAGCTGATTGCTACCTGATGGTCGACGGCGACGACACCTACCCCGCCGAAGCGGCCAAGGCCCTTTGCGAGCCCATCCTAAACGGCACGGCCGACATGACCGTGGGCGATCGCCTTTCCAACGGCACTTACGCCGAGGAGAACAAGCGTGCCTTCCACGGCTTTGGCAATAATCTGGTCCGCGCCATGATCAAGTGGATCTATGGCTACAGCCTCGATGACGTCATGACAGGCTACCGCGCCATGAGCCGCCCGTTCGTTAAAACCTTCCCTGTGCTTTCCGAGGGCTTCCAGATCGAAACCGAGCTCTCGATCCACGCCGTCGACCACCGCTGGCGCATCAAAGACGTGCCCATCGAGTACCGCGACCGTCCGGAAGGCTCCGAGTCCAAGCTCAATACCGTGAGCGACGGCATTAAAGTCGTTGCGATGATCGGCACGCTGTTCAAGGACTACCGCCCGCTGAAGTTCTTCAGCCTCGTCGCGCTTCTATTCGCGATTATCGGCCTGGTTTTGGGCATTCCTATCTTTGTTGAGTACTTTCAGACCGGCCTGGTCCCGCGTTTCCCCACTGCCATGCTTGCTGCATCGTTTATGTTCCTCTGTGGTCTGAGCCTTGCAACCGGATTCATCCTGGATTCTGTGGCAAAGGTCGAAAAAAAGCAGTGGGAGGTCAACGTGTACAGCAAATACGCCTACGATGACCAGCCCGGCAAGTCCGCCACCGAGACAAGCGAGAGGTAGATCTTCCGCAGAATACTATTGGCACCACTGCGCAGATAGCCACCAACAAGAAAAGCCACCGTTAACAAGCGGCGGCTTTTGCTCTCGAAAAGTTAATAGCGGCTAGAGCGTCTTGAGGTACTCCCCCAGCTCTTCCTCCCAGTCGGGCATGTGGAAGCCGGCAGCCTCGAGCCTGGACAGGTCGAGCGCGGAGTGGACCGGGCGCGGGGCGATGGGGCCGTCGGCGCCGGCGTAGTAGTCGGCGGTCGACACCGGCACGACCCTGTCGCCGTTGCCGTTGGCGGCCTCGAAGACGGCGCGGGCGATGTCCGCCCAGCTCTTCACGGCGCCGGAGCCGGTGCAGTCGTAGGTACCGTAGGGGGCCTTCAAATCAAGCACGTGGAAGATGGCCTCCGCCATGTCGCGCGTGAAGGTCAGGCGTCCCAGCTGGTCGTCCACGACGGTGACCTGCTCCAACTTGTCCTCCGGGTCGGCGACGCGGTCGGACAGCCCCTTCATGGTCTTGACGAAGTTGTGGCCCTCGCCGATGACCCAGCTGGAGCGCATGATGTAGTGGCGCGGGCAGCCGGCCACGGCGATGTCGCCGGCGGCCTTGGTCTGGCCGTAGACGGACAGCGGGCTGAGGGGCTCGTCCTCGGTATGGACCTCGGCGGTGCCGTCGAAGACGTAGTCGGAGGACACGTGGACCAGGGTGATCCCGTGCTCGGCGCAGGTGCGGGCGAGCAGCGCCGGCCCGGTCGCGTTGGCCTTCCAGGCGATGGCGCGGCCCTCGGGGGTCTCGGCTTTATCCACGGCCGTGTAGGCGCCGCAGTTGATCACGGTGCCGTAGAGCGACCAGTCGTACTTGCCGTAGGCCGCCGGGTCGGACATGTCGAAGGTGTCGATGTCGCAGAAGTCGAAGTCCTTGGCGACACCGCGCTCCTCGGCGAGCGCGCGGACCGCATGGCCCAGCTGGCCGTTGCAGCCGGTGACGAGCGTCCTCCTGGGCGCCATGGGGACGACGTCCCTGAGCATCGGGTGGTTGAGGTCGGCCTCGGAGACGGTGGCCTCCTCCAGCGGGATCGGCCACTCGATGGCGAGCTCGGGGTCGGCTAGGTTCACGAAGGTGTAGGTCTTCTTCAATTCGAGGGACCAGTTGGCGTCCACCAGGTAGGTGTAGGCGGTGCCGTCCTCCAGGGCCTGGAAGGAGTTGCCCACGCCGCGCGGGACGTAGATGGCCTTGCTCGGGTCGAGCACGGTCGTGTAGACCTTGCCGAAGGTCTCGCTGCCCTCGCGCAGGTCCACCCATGCGCCGAAGACGCTGCCGCGGGCGACGGAGATGAACTTGTCCCAGGGCTCGGCGTGGATGCCGCGGGTGACGCCCCTCTTCTCGTTGTAGGAGACGTTGTTCTGGACGACGCGGAGGTCGGGGATGCCGAGTTCGGTCATCTTGGCGCGCTGCCAGTTCTCCTTGAACCAGCCGCGCGAGTCGCCGTGGACGGCGAGGCCGACGACCTTGAGGCCCTCGATGCCGGTCTCCGCCACGGAGAGGTCCTTCTCGAATGCGATGTCTGCCATGTCTCTCTCCCCTCCTACTGGCCCTGTGCGCGGTAGCGGGCCTCGGTGGCCTCCTTGGCCGGGCGCCACCAGGACTCGTTTGCCACGTACCAGTCGATGGTGGCCTTGAGCCCCTCGGCGAAGTCGGTGTGCGCCGGCCTCCAGCCCAGCTCGCGCTGGAGCTTGCTCGAGTCGATGGCGTAGCGGCGGTCGTGGCCGGGGCGGTCGGCGACCCAGTCGAAGTCCTCGGGGTCCTTTCCCATCGCCTCCAGGATCATGCGCAGGACGGTGATGTTGTTCTTCTCGCCGTCGGCGCCGATGAGGTAGGTCTCCCCCGTGCGGCCCTTGGTGAGGATGTCCCAGACGGCCGAGGAGTGGTCCTCGGTGTGGATCCAGTCGCGGACGTTCTCGCCCTTCCCGTAGAGCTTGGGGCGCACGCCGTCGATGATGTTGGTGATCTGCCTGGGGATGAACTTCTCCACGTGCTGGTAGGGGCCGTAGTTGTTGGAGCAGTTGGAGATCGTGGTGCGAAGGCCGTAGGTGCGGGTCCAGGCGCGTACCAGCATGTCGGAGGACGCCTTGGTGCTCGAGTACGGGCTGCTCGGGTGGTACGGCGTCTCCTCGGTGAACTTCGCCGGGTCGTCGAGCGCCAGGTCGCCGTAGACCTCGTCGGTGGAGACGTGGTGGTAGCGGATGCCGTACTTGCGGACGGCCTCCAGCAGGCGGAAAGTGCCCTCCACGTTGGTGCGCAGGAACGGCTCGGGGTCGGCGATGGAGTTGTCGTTGTGGCTCTCTGCGGCGTAGTGCACGATGGCGTCGTGGCCCGGGACGATGCGGTCCAGCAGCGCGGCGTCGCAGATGTCGCCCACGACGAGCTCCACGCGGTCGGAGGGCAGCCCGGCGATGTTCTCGGGGTTGCCGGCGTAGGTCAGCTTGTCCAGGACGGTCACGTGGACGCCCGGGTGGTTGTTGACCACATAGTGCA
>URBA01000228.1 GCA_900545905.1 uncultured Collinsella sp. | reverse complement strand
TCGTCGGCAGCGTCAGATGTGTATAAGAGACAGTGTGTAGGCAGACACGCGCGTTTGCCCAGTTCATGGGCAATAGGCAATCTTGACCGATTACCGATTTCTCACCTGGCTACACAAAGCGGTACCATATGTACGGCGAGATGCGAGGGGCTGAAACATCTTATGAAAGATCAAGAATCTTTTTATGATCATGTGCGAGCTGGCGAGAGCAAGCTCAACGATCTCGAAAGCGAGATCATGCGCTACATCATCGAGCTGCGTGATGATATTGACGATGTCACGCTTAAGAGCGTTGCTGAACGGTTCTTCGTCGCTCCCAATACAATCGTCAGGCTTGCCCATAAGCTTGGCTTCTCGGGGTTTACGGAGCTCAAACAATCGTATTCCGCCTCGCTCGACCGCAATCGATTCACTATCGAGACGCTTCCGCTCGACACCCAGCTCGTACAGACCAAAGATCTGCTTAACGACCGGGTCATCGATTCGGTTGTGAGTCTTATCCAGGACGCCTCGCATATCGTGTTCTTCTGCTCGGGCTTTTCGAAATACCCGTGTCTTGAGATGGCTGAAAAGCTCAAAATAATGGGCAAGAATACCGACACGCTCAGTGAACGCCACGTCATGAGGCATTACGCAGAACTCCTCGGCAAAAACGACCTGGTCTTCAGTGTTTCCGTAAGCGGCGAGACGCAGGTGTCTATTGACGCCACATCGATAGCCAAAACGCGCGGATGCAAGGTCGTCACGCTCACCGGCTTTTCTCGAAACTCTCTCTCGAAACTAGCCGACTACCCTATCTACACCGTGCAAAAAGAAATCCGCTTGGGCAGCATGGACCTCGACAGTCGATTGATGTTCTATTACGTTTTCGAATTGATATTTGAGCGCTACTTCAAACTGGCCAAGAAATAAACTTGGCATGCGCCCGGCTTCTACTCTTTAGCAGCCTTCTATATGAAAGGTATCGTCCTATGCAACGCGTACTGTTTATCTGTTATGGAAACATCTGCCGCTCGACGATGGCTGAGTCGGTATTTACCGAGCTCGCGCGCCGCGCCGGGCGCGAGGGCGAGTTTGTCATTGATTCCGCTGCGACCTCGGCCGAGGAGATCGGCAACCCGCCGCACCACGGTACCGTTGCCAAGCTACGCGAGGTCGGAATTCCCGTCGTCGCACATCGCGCACGTCAGGTGCGTCGCGCGGAGTATGGCGACTGGGATCGCATTGTCTATATGGATGCTGAGAACGCGCGTGGCCTGCGTCGCATCTTTGGCGACGACTCCGACGGCAAGATTACGCGCTTGCTCGATTGGACCGAACGCCCCGGCGACGTGGCCGATCCCTGGTACACCGGCAATTTCGATGCCACCTACCGCGACGTGCTCGCCGGTTGCGCCGCTATGCTCGAGCAGCTGTAGGTTCGCGGAGGCACGAACCTCGCGAGCCGCGTCATCGGCATACAGATCGAGCGTGGATTTTCTCCCACTTTGAGCATCCAAGTGCGCTCTAGACGGGAGAAAATCCACGCTCATTATCTCGGATAGCGGATGCGACAAAGGCACTATCCCTTTGTCGCGTCGGGGACTGTCCCTAGACCGGCTTGACCTCCAGCTTTATCCCCTCGGCACAGGAGTCACCCAAAACATCCGAAAGGGCCCAGGTCGCATATAGCGGCAAATAAAGAACAGCTCCGCTGCGTTCAACGTTGCCTCTCGAGAAAACAATCCCGAGCCTTACACCATATTCGGCCGTATCAAGCACATGGCCGAGCGCGGCGTGCGCGTGGTAATAGGAACCCGATTTAACCTCGATCGGAACAGCTGTTCCATCCGGTCCGTCGACCACAAAGTCCACTTCGCCGCGCTTCTTTGTCTGATAGTAGTAAAGCTGGCGATTTTGGGCAGCCAGCTGCTGGGCCACCACGTTTTCGTAAATACCGCCCAGATTGGGTTCCTTGCTATCAAGATACGCCGCCTGGGCGACGCCAACGGGGTAGCGCGCCATCAACATGCCCGTATCCGATTGGTATAGCTTGAACTGCGATGGCCGTGCCGTCTTGAGCAGGGGCGACTTTGGCTCGGTTACGATATCCGCCTTGAGAGCAACGCCGGCATCGACAAGCCAGACAAAATCTCGCTGGTACTTGTCGTAATGCGCCTTGGGGTCAATGGAATTGAGCACGAAGCGTTTGTTTTCGCCCTCGAGCATAATAGGGAGCTGATCGTAAATGCTCTGCACCTGAAGGGCTCGCCCGCTTGCATACTTGGAGATATCCCGCCGGTACTGTTCGTTGAGCTCTGACTGTAGCTGACGAACAGAGGCAAGGTCGCCCTGCGTGTCAAGGAAACGCTGCACGACCTCCGGCATTCCGCCGACAACGGTATAGGTCCTGAAGTTTGCCATCATCGCGTCATGAATGTAATCAGGAATGGGCTTCTCGCTGATACACGCATCGCGTATCGTTTGGCGAGCTCCCTCGCTCACCCCGATCGCCCAGCAAAACTCCTCAAAATCGAGCGGGAACATCCTAAGCTCGTGAACATATCCCACAGGATAGGACCTAACGCCCTTGAACTGGGTCCCGAGCATTGACCCCGAAAACGCCCAGCGGCACCTCCCGTCCTCAACAAGGAACTTCGCCATCGTCATGATGTCGGGGGCCTCTTGGACCTCATCGATAAACACGAGCGTTTTGCCCGGTGTTATCGGCTTTCCCGAGAGAAGCGTCACCCTGCTGATGAAATCGTCGGCATCCCGTGCCTCGAGAAGCGCATCTTTTGCCTGGCGATTTTCCATGAGGTTGAGCTCGATGTAGGTTGCATGGCTGGCTTTGCCAAATGCGCGAATCGAATAGCTTTTGCCGATCTGGCGAGAACCCGTGATGAATAAGGCCTTTTGCTCGGCAGACTTCAGCCAACGCTCCAGCTCTGCCGCTATTTTCCTACGCAGCATAGGCTCTCCCCTCAGTGTCATCAAATGAAATGCAAAGTTTTATACGCTTGATTATCAATGAAACGCAGAATTTTTAGAACCTAAAATCGGATGAAATGCAGAGATTTGAGATTAGAAGCAAAAAAGAAGGAACACCACCCGCGAATGTGACAAAGGGACTGTCCCTTTGTCACATTGCGCTCGACTACTCGTCGACGATCTCGGCGAGCCAGACGTTGAGGGTGTCGACCTCGGGGCAGCAGAACTTTGCCGTACCGGGCTCGTTACCGGGCACGGTTCCGCCATAGCGCAGGATATCGATATAGGGAAAGCCCACATGGCAGGCCATGGCGCACATCTTGCCGCGATCGCGGTCGAAGTCGAAGACGTCGCCGG
>URBA01000227.1 GCA_900545905.1 uncultured Collinsella sp. | reverse complement strand
TGCTCGTCTACATTAAGCAGCGCTACCCCAACTACAAGCAGATCTTCATCACCGAGAACGGCATGGGCTACAAGGACCCCTACAAGGACGGTTTTGTGGACGACCAGCCGCGCATCGACTACATCGAGCAGCACCTGCGCTGGTTGCTCAAGGCCATGGAGGTGGGCGTCAACGTGGGCGGCTACTTCCTGTGGAGCCTGCAGGATCAGTTCTCCTGGACCAATGGCTACAACAAGCGTTACGGCTTCTTCTACGTTGACTTTGAAACCCAGAAGCGCACACCCAAGGCAAGCGCATACTGGTATAAGCACGTGGCGCAGACCCGTCGTCTGGACTAGTGACTGGCGGGGGTGCCCCCTCACATAACCTGTCCCCATTTCTCAGCCGGGGGCGGCACGTCACACGGCGCGCCGCCCCCGGCCTTTTTTGGGCGGACCGTGTCGCACGTTTGTCTCGATCTGTAACATCTAGCCGAGTTTTTTGGTCCTAGCTGTTACAGATTGAGACGAACAGGATTGCTCTTTCCGAAGAATCTAAATCTGTAACACGTAGCCCGCTTTTGACCGTCTACCTGTTACAAATCGAGACAAACGGAGTAGGACCTAACCCCGCATGTCCCTAACAGTCGAGCGTTCGACCAGCGTACTCGGCACATGAATCGCCTCGATAGACGAGCTCTCTCCAATCGCCGCCTCAAACGCAAGCTTACCGACACCGCGCAAATCAAATCGCAGCGTCGTCAGTCGATTGTGAGGAACAAGTCCCTCGAGTGCGTCGTCGATACCAACCACGCTCACGTCGTCGGGCACGGACAGGCCCGCGTTCTCGAGCGCGGCGATAACGCCCAGCGCCATCTGGTCATTTGCCGCAAGCACGGCAGTCGGCGCCTGCGACCCGCCGGCAAGCACCTCGGCCGCAATCCGCTCGCCCATGGCGTACCCACTGTCCGCACTCCAATCGCCACGCAGCATCGGAGCGGCATCGACATGAGCACGACCCAGCGTATCGCGCCAACCGGCCTCACGAAAACGCGAGGAAATCGAGTTTTCCGGACCCGCCACAAACCGCATATTCGAGTGACCATGTTCCAGCAGATAATTGGTCAACAGCTCGCACGAACCATACTGGTCGGAGTCGATCGTCGTGCAGCGCGGATGCGCATACATGGACAGGATGACCGTTCGCACTCCCGGCTGGGGAACAAACTCCTCAAAATCGGGAGCCATGCGGTTCATGTTGAGAATCATGCCGTCGACGGGTCGCTCGACCATGCGGCGCGAGGCATCGGCAAGTGTATAGGGCTTGTCGCCGCCCATCTCGATCATAGTGACGGCAAAATCGTGCTCGCGCGCCGCTTGCATGATACCCTCGAGCGTCGCCAGGTTACCGACACGTGTGATGTTGTACATGCACAGGCCAATAGAACGATACGACCCGCCGCGCAACGCCGCTCCAGCAAAATTGGGACGAAAGCCCAGCTCTTCCATGGCGGCCAGCACACGCTTGCGCGTCTTTTCCGTCACGTTGGGCACACCGTTGACCACGCGAGACACAGTCTGGCGGCTCACGCCAGCGAGCGCCGCAACCTCTGCCGCGCTCGCCGAATGACCATTCCTTGTCTGCTGAGCCATGCCTTCCACGCTAACCTGCTTCCCAACTATTCCCCGCGCCCATGGCGCATCGTACATACATCGATAACGTGCTCATGATACCCGAGCCATATACCACAACATGAAAACTTCTGTCAATCAAAACCGCTTACCGAACAAATACAACCGTTCGCGGCTGTTTGAAGTTGTTTTGTTTCTATACATCCCAGCCGGATGTTAACGTGCTCATTGTCAAATGTTCACGTGCTCATTTTGGTTCTAATCATTTTAAGATAGTGTTTATCGGGCTTTTTCACCGCTGAACGCTAACCAGGGAGCCTCCTGAGCGCAAACGCACAATATCGAACAGCGAGACGAGAGGGTGTATGCATATGTCTTTGCTAAACCGCGTACAGCAGCTGCCGAAGGGCTTTGTTTGGGGCGCCGCAACCGCCGCGTACCAAACGGAAGGTTCCACGAAGGTGGCAGGCAAGGGTAAGACCATGTGGGACGATTACCTTGTCGCCCAGGGTCGCTTTTTGCCCGACCCGGCCAGTGATTTCTACAACCGCTACGAGGAGGATATCCGCCTTTCTGCCGAGCATGGACTCAACGCCATCCGTGTGTCCATCGCCTGGACCCGCATCTTCCCCAACGGCGACGATGCCGAGCCCCTCGCCGAGGGCGTTAAGCACTACCACGAGCTGTTCGCCTGCTGCAAAAAGTATGGCGTCGAGCCCTATGTGTCCCTGCATCACTTTGACTCCCCCGCCGCCCTGTTCAACCAGGGCGACTGGCTCAACCGCAAGACCGTCGACGCCTATGTGCGCTATGCCGAGTTCTGCTTCCGCGAGTTCCGCGAGGTCAAGAATTGGTTCACCATCAACGAGCTCATCAGCCTCTCGCACTCCCAATACATCCAAGGCAACTTCCCGCCCAACCATCACTTTGATGTGACGAGCGGCATCCAGAGCCAGCACAACGAGCTCGTTGCCCACGCCCGCGCCGTCAACCTGTATAAGGATCTTGACGAGACCGAGCACCTGGGCGGACGCATTGGCATGGTCAACGTCCTGACGCCGGCATATCCTGCCACAGACTCGCCCGCCGACCAGCACGCCGCCGACCTGTACAACGCCTTCTACACCGACTTCATCATGGACGGCGCCTTCCTGGGTCACTACTCCGCGCGCACCCTCTCACTCATCAACGAGATTCTGCGTGCCAACAACGCCACGCTTACGGTTGAGGACAGCGACATGGAGGAGCTCGCCAAGGCGGCGCCCCGCAACGATATGTTCGGCCTCAACTACTATCAGTCGGCGTTTATCGCCGCCTACGATGGCGAGTCCACCAACAGCTTTAACGGCACCGGAGACAAGGGCACCTCGTGCTTTAAGTTTAAGGGCGTCGGGCAGCAGGTCGATATGCCGGGTATCCCCACCACCGACTGGGATTGGCTCATCTACCCGCAAGGCCTCTACGACACGCTCAAGCACATCAGCGCCACCTATCCCAACCTCCCCGTCATCTATATCACCGAAAACGGCCTGGGCCACAAGGACCCCGAGCCCGGCGCAAACGGCATCGTCGCCGATCCCGAGCGCATCGACTTTGTCGACCAGCACATGGAGAAGGTGCTCCGGGCGCGCGCCGAGGGCGTCGACGTCCAGGGCTACTTTATCTGGAGCCTGCAGGACCTGTCTCTTATACACATCTGACGCTGCCGACGAAGCTAGAA
>URBA01000226.1 GCA_900545905.1 uncultured Collinsella sp. | reverse complement strand
GCTCGGAGATGTGTATAAGAGACAGGTACGAGGGCGAGAATTATTCCTTTGAGTACGTGGGCAAGGACTGCGTTTGGGGCTCTAAGTCGGATATGAATGTCTATATGAGCATCGAAGACTTTAACGAGCTGTTTGACAACGATGCGGCCTACTTTAACGGCTACGTGAGCAACGAGAAGCTCGACCTCGACGCGCGCTACTTTGCCGGCGATACCACGCCCGACGACATGCGCGCCGTGGGCGACCAGTTCATCGGCATGATGAGCAAAATGATCGGCATGATGGTTGGGCTTGCGGTGTTCATCTTCTTGCTGTTTATGTACCTGCTGACCAAGGCTGTGATCGACCACAGCGCCCGTTCGATCAGCTACATGAAAGTCTTTGGCTATCGCGATAGCGAGATTTCGCATCTGTACATCCGCTCGATCACGTTGTGCGTGGCAGCGTCACTCGTGCTGAGCCTGCCGGTCATTATTGGCTCGCTAACGGCCATCTTCCGCTCGATGCTGCTCGCCTATAACGGCAATATCGAGATCTACGTGCCCGCTTGGTCCATGGCGGCGTGCGCAGGAATCGGCTTTGCGACCTACCTGGTCGTGGCGCTGCTGCACACGCGCTCCATCAAGCGCGTCAGTCTGGCCGAAGCCCTCAAAGTCCAAGAGTAGTCATTTAAGAACGTCCCCAATGACTAGGTGCCGTACTTGACTTTAACTCTGCTTTAACTGGTACCATCCTCTATGTCTGTAACGCCATATAGACCGAGGGGATAGATCTATGACCGCAACTGCACCCGCTAAGGTGTACTTCACCAACCTGCGCACGCATGCTCGCGAGAGCCAGCTCGACAAGCTCAAGCGCCTCATCCGCCGCGCCGGTATTGAGCAGATCGACTTTGAGAACAAGTTCGTTGCTATCAAGATTCACTTTGGCGAGCTGGGCAACCTGAGCTTTTTGCGCCCCAACTACGCCCGCGCCGTCGCGGATGTCGTGAAGGAGCTGGGCGGCAAGCCCTTCCTCACCGACTGCAACACGCTCTATGTCGGTAGCCGCAAAAACGCGCTCGAGCACATCGATACCGCCTACCAGAACGGCTTTACCCCGTATGCTACGGGTTGCCAGATCATCATTGCCGACGGCCTCAAGGGCACCGACGAGGCGCTTGTTCCGGTCGAGGGCGGCGAGTACGTGCACGAGGCCAAGATCGGTCAGGCGCTCATGGATGCCGATATCGTGATCAGCCTCACCCACTTTAAGGGCCATGAGCAGGCCGGCTTTGGCGGCGCCATGAAGAACCTGGGCATGGGCGGCGGCAGCCGCGCCGGCAAGATGGAGCAGCATGCCGCCGGCAAGCCGAACGTCTCGACCGAGCACTGCGTTGGCTGCCGTGCCTGCGAAAAGATCTGCGCGCACGACGCTGTCTCGTTCAACGACACCCGCGAGCGCGAGCTTGCCAACGGCAACACCCGCACGGTGCACGTGGCCACCATCGACCACGATCGCTGCGTGGGCTGCGGTCGCTGCATTGCGGCATGCAACCAGGACTGCATCAAGCCCGGCTATGACGCCGCGGCCGACGTGCTCAACTGCAAGATCGCCGAGTACACCAAGGCCGTCGTCGACGGTCGCCCGAGCTTCCATATCTCGCTTGCCATGGATATCAGCCCCAATTGCGATTGCCATCCCGAAAACGATACGCCTATCGTCAACGACATCGGCATGTTCGCGAGCTTCGACCCGGTCGCCATCGACCAGGCCTGCGCCGATGCCGTCATGGCATCCGAGCCGCTGCCAAACACCGAGCTCACCGATAGCGCGGCCAAGATGGAGCACAACCACGAGCATCTGGAGGGCGAGCAGGCCAAGGATCCCTTCTGCATCACGCATCCCGACACCGACTGGCGCGTGTGCATCGCGCATGCCGAGAAGATCGGCCTGGGCACGAGCAAGTACGAGCTTATCGAGGTCAAGTAGCGCCTAGCTATTGGACAAAATAAGCGCCTTTGTAGCGTAAGTTGAGCAAAAGCCGCCCGTGAGCACAGCGCCCACGGGCGGCTTTTTGGAAGTGCGAGGAAAATCGAATAGCGCCGACCACAAACCGATTTTTGGCAACAAAACCCCAGACGTTGCTTTTTGCCTAAAAATACTCGTCGAGGAAGTCGTCGACCGTGTTCCAGTAGAGTTCGGGGTCGACCTGCGCGCTCTTGGCGTGGGTGGCGCCATGGACGGTGAGCTTTTGCTTGACCTTGCTGGCGCACGCGTCGTAGTTTTGGTCGAGCATGCTGTACGGCACAAAGGTGTCTTGGTCACCGTGGATAAACAGCATGGGAACCGTCGCGCGCTTGAGCTGTTCCACGCTGCTCGCCTTATGAAAGTCGTAGCCCGCGCGCACGTTGCACACCAAGTTTGCTACATCGAGCAAGGGAAAGCTGGGCAGGCCGAACACGTCCTTGAGCTGCAGAGAAAACTCGTCCCAAACACTCGTATAACCGCAGTCCTCGATAATGCATTTCACGTTTGCGGGCAGAGATTCCCCCGCGACGTTCATGGCGGTCGCCGCGCCCATGGATTCGCCAAAGACCAGGATGCGCGCCTTGGGGTCAGCCTGAACGATTCGCTCGATCCATGCGACGATGTCGAGGCGTTCGGGCCAGCCCATGCCGATATAGTCGCCGCCGGAGCGCTCGTGGGCGCGGGCGGCGGGTGCGAGTACGTTCATGCCGCGGTCGTGGAATCGCTTGACGTATCGGGCCATACCGATGGGCTCGTTGGTATATCCATGCAGGCAGACGGCGTAGTCGTGTGCGCTCTCCGACGCAGCAAAATACCAGGCGGCAAGCTCGGTCCCATCGTCCGCGGTGAGGCTGCTGCTCTCGCGGTTCTCCTTAAACCACGCCCGCGCCTCGGTATCCTCGGCATCCGGCTGCTCACCTTCTTTGTCGTTCTTGCTATCCTGCATCATCTTCATGGTGTATGGCGCGCGGGGATTCAGCGCGAAGTCAAACAGAAAGTTGCCGGCAAATCCGAGCAGCGCAACGACAACCACTAGTGCAACGATGCCGGCTATCTTGAGCTTTCGATGGGAACGTGCGTTTTGAGCCATGCGGTATTCTCCTATAAGATGTTAATACATCAACATTTAATGCAAGCGCATTATGGACGTTCGCCGTTGATGCGTCAACAGGCAAAGAATGGGTAAACAAAGGGTCACGTATGGTGCAAATTTCGCACGTACCTAGACGCTTTGATATAGTGTTGAGAACTCTTTACGTTGGAGGATGTAACCGGCATGTCCGATTCGAGCGACAGTTCTAAGCCGCGACCCAAGACCGCGGCCGTTCCACACTACACGGTGG
>URBA01000225.1 GCA_900545905.1 uncultured Collinsella sp. | reverse complement strand
CTAGCTTCGTCGGCAGCGTCAGATGTGTATAAGAGACAGCCAACTGGATTGCTCCCATGGTGGAGCCCGGTCCGGGGATGTTTCGCCTCATTAGCGGCAACCGTCCCTTTGAGTCGCATACCTCGCGAAGGCTTGCAGCCCAAGGTGCCGCCGAGGCTGGATCGGACCTGGATGCCGTGCAGATGAATGCCGATGCTGCTGCGCACATGGGCATCGCCGACGGCGAGATCGTCGAACTCGTGAGCGATATGGGCCGCGACCGCGTGCGCGTGGAGACGACGCCGTATCTGCATCCAGCGTGCATCTTCACCTCGGCCGCCCCCGGTGGGCGTTCGTTTGGCGCCGATGCCGGTGGCGCTCAAGCCTTGGGCGTGGGCCCGCTCGACCATACACCGTTGCGTTGGGACCCGTTGACGGGCGCCGCGCTCACCCAGGAAAACGCCGTTCGCGTGGAAAAGATCGCGGCACGCGAGGATAATAGCGAGTAATTGACTCAGCTGATGCATTCGACTGATCCACGTTTCTTTTGAAAGGCCGTACATGAGCGATAGCCAGAACATGTCCGATGAGGTACGCGCCCGCCTGCGCGCCATTCCTTCCGTCAACGAGCTGCTTGCCGAGTGGCCGGTAGTGAAGGCGGCGGGGGAGACCTGCGACGCGGTGGTGCATGCCGCCGTGACGGCCGAGCTCGACGAGGAGCGCGCAGCCATTCGCGCCGGTGCTGCCCCGCGCTCTAAGCGCGACCTTGCCTCGGCCATCGAGTGGCGTGCGCACCGCTCCGCGTTGCCGAGCCTGCGCCCTGCCGTCAACGCCACGGGTGTGGTCATCCATACCAACTTGGGCCGCGCCCCGCTCGCGGAGTCGGCGGCAAAGGCCGTGGCCGAGGTCGCGCGCGGCTACAGCACGCTCGAGTACAGCGTCGACACCTGCTCGCGAGGGTCGCGCAAGGAGCATGCCGCGCAGCTCATCCGCTCACTCACCGGTGCCGAGGACGCGCTCGTGGTCAACAACAACGCCGCCGCGGTGCTGCTGGTGCTGGCGACCCATGCCGCGGGCAAAGAGGTTATCGTCAGCCGCGGCGAGCTTGTCGAGATCGGCGGCAGCTTCCGCATCCCCGATGTCATGGCGGCTTCGGGCGCCAAACTCGTCGAGGTCGGCGCCACCAACCGCACGCACCTGGCAGATTATGAGCAAGCCATCACACCCGATACGGCCATGATCCTCAAGGTTCATCCTTCCAACTATCGCATCGAGGGCTTTCACGAGGAGGTAGGCTCTCGGGAGCTTGCCGCCCTGGCCCACAAGCATGGCCTGCTGTTCTACGAGGACCAGGGGTCGGGCGCGCTGTTGCCCGACGACATCTTGGTGCGCGGCGGCGAAGAAACCACGCCGGCTTCGGTCGCGGCGGGGCTCGATATCGTGTCATGCTCGGGCGATAAGCTGCTCGGCGCCGCGCAGGCGGGCATTATCATGGGTCGTCGCGATCTGGTCCAGGCCTGCGGGTCGCATCCGCTTATGCGTGCCCTGCGTCCGGGTAAGCTTGCACTGGCGGCGCTCGAGGCTACACTGCGCATTTACATGGACGGGGCGGATGTGGCCCATCGCGAGGTGCCGGTACTCAACATGCTCACGCTTCCGCAGGCTCATCTGGAGCGTCGTGCCCGCAAGCTCCGCGATCGCATGGCCGCCGGGCTCGATAAGGCGGGTTGCCCGTGCGCCGTTGAGTTGGAGATTGTCGAGGAGTCCTCGACGCCCGGTGGCGGTTCGCTGCCTACCGTTGAGCTGCCCACGATGTGCGTGGCCGTGCGTCTTGTTGACAAGCGCCTGACAGTCGACGCGCTCAAGCGCTCGCTTGTCCAGGACTTTGACACGCCGGTCGTCACGCGCGCCTCGCACGACCGCATTTTGTTTGATGTGCGCACACTCGTGGGCGACCGCGATATCGAGACGGCGGCGTCGACGCTTACCGCATGCGTTGAGAAGGCGATTGCTCGATGAGTGAGGTTCAAGCGCTGGTAGAGTGTCCCGTTATCGTTGGCACGGCGGGCCACGTTGACCATGGTAAGTCGGCACTGATCGAGGCGTTGACCGGCAAGAATCCCGATCGTCTGGAGGTCGAGCGCCGTCGCGGCATGACGGTGGAGCTGGGCTTTGGCGAGCTGGCGCTGCCGAGTGGCAAGATCGTTGGCCTGGTCGACGTGCCGGGCCACGCGCATTACCTGCGCGCCATGGTGCAGGGCGCCACGGGCATCGACGTGGCCGTGCTGGTGGTTTCTGCCGTGGAGGGCGTAATGCCGCAGACGCGCGAACACGTGCACGTGCTGGAGCTGCTGGGCGTCACGCATATGGTGGTGGCGCTGACGATGTGCGACCTGGCCGACGCCGAGATGACCGAGCTTGCCGAGCTCGATGTCGATGACTTTTTGTCGGGCACCGTGTTTGCGGGCGCCCCGATCGCCCCTGTGTCTTCCAAGACGGGTGAGGGGATTGATACACTGCTGACCGCGCTCGACGAGTGTGTGGGTGCCTGTTGGGATGCTTGCCGCGACCGCGCCGAGCGCACCGACGCCGCGCCGCGCCTGCCAATCGACCGCTGCTTTACGATCAAGGGTGCCGGTACCGTCGTGACGGGAACGCTCCACGACGCGCCGATCGCGGTGGGCGACGAGCTCGTCGCGCTGCCGTCGCGCACGGTCTGCCGCGTACGCGGGATCCAGGTGCATGGCGACACGCAGCAGGCGTTGCCCGGTCAGCGCGTGGCGCTCAACTTGGTGGGCGATGCTGTCGCCGCACTCGATCGCGGCGAGATGCTCGGCGTGGAGGGCCGTTTTGGTCAGACGCTGCGCTTTATGATGACGTTTACCTACCTGGGCCGCGAGGGCGCTAAACCGCGTGTGCTCGAGTCGGGCGCGCGCGTGCATGTGATGGCGGGTACGGCCGAGGTTGTCGGCCGCATCATGCTTATGGAGGGCGAGGCCCCCATGGCGGTGGGCGAGACCCGTACCGTGCAGGTGCGCTTGGAGGAGCCGCTGCCGCTGCGAGCCGGAGACCATGCTGTGGTGCTGTCGTATTCGCCCGTTATGCTCATTGGCGGCGGGCGTGTGCTGCTTTCGCGTTGCCGTCGTTCGCGCGAGCTTGCCGAAGGAGAGCGTGCGCTGTATGTGGCGCTCGAGGCTGGAGATATTGCGTGCGCGGTGGATGCGTGGCTGGCGCTGCAAGCGCTGCCGGTTGCGGCTGCCGATGTTACCGCGGCGCTCGATCTTGTTGCCGGTGAGGCTGAGGCGGCGTTGCGCGAGTTGGTGGCGAAGGGCGCTGCTTGCGCGCTTGCTGGCTCGGATGGCTCGCTGTATGCAGATG
>URBA01000224.1 GCA_900545905.1 uncultured Collinsella sp. | reverse complement strand
CGAGATGCAGCGTAGTCTCGTGGGCTCGGAGATGTGTATAAGAGACAGGTGGTGTCGACGATGAACTGGTTCTCGGTGCCGGCCTGCACGTTGTAGCCCGCCTTGAGCCGGCCGTTCCCCATGGCGTCGTCCTTCATCCGCATGAACGTGGCGTCCGGGTCCGTTTTCGAGAAGCTCTTGCGGCCGGCGAAGGTGGCCTGCTGCCGCTCGTACTTCTCCATGTTGGCGTCAATATATTTTTCACCATTTTCACCAACGCATTTTCGCCAATCGCGCCAACGCGGATACGCCGGATTCGCCAACGCGGATGCGCCGCTTTCGGCGTCTAGGCGCCGTCCTCCTTCCCGTCCTCACCGCCGATGGACACGTCCTTCAGGCGGTACGACCGGCCCGTTATCTTGATCATCGCGCAGTGGTGGCAGAGCCTGTCGGCGACCGCCGAGGCCGTGACGTTGCTGCCGAACACGTCGCCCCACCTGCCGACCGGCACGTTGGTCGTGACGATCGTCGACCGCTTGAGCGCGTAGCGCCTGTTCACCAGCTGGAACAGCAGGTCGGCGCCCTCCTTCCCGATGTCGAGGTAGCCAAGCTCGTCTATTATCAGCAGGCTGCAGTGCTCGTAGAACCGCATCCTGCGCGTCAGCGCCTCCTTCGCCGAGGCGTGCTTGAGGTCCTCGACCAGCCTCGAGCAGTCGGCGAAGTACACCTGCTTGCGGGCCATCACCGCCTCGTGGCCTATGGCTATCGACAGGTGGGTCTTGCCGACGCCCGGGCTGCCTACGAGCACGACGTTGTCGCCGCGGTCGATGAACTCGAGCGTGGCCAGCTGCTCGACCAGCCCGCGGGGCACGCTCGGCTGGAAACCCCAGTCGAAGTCGGCCAGCGTCTTTATGTAGGGGAAGTTGGCCATCCTCGTGCGGCGCTCGTCGTCGGCACGCCGCTTGAGGGCTATCTGGGCGTCGGTGAGCTCGAGCATGGCGTCGACCAGGCTCTTCCTCCCGTCGGCGACGAGCCTGACGTACTCGGGCACCGACGACGCCATGCCCTCGAGCCCCAGCTCCTCGAGGTTGGCCGCCAGGCGGTTGAGCGGGCTGGCCTGCACGGCGGCGCTCACAGCGAGCCCCCTATCGAGTCGAGCAGCCCGAGGTTGGCGGCGGCGGCCGCCTCGATGTCGCCGGCGGCGTCGCCGAACCAGCGCTTCCCGGCCATGGCCTCGGCGTAGTGCGCCGGGTCGTAGGCCGGCCCGCCCGCCACATGCGTCGCCACCAGCTCGCCGCCGACGTAGCAGTCCATCGCGCCGCCGGGCATGCAGACGATGCGGGCGGGCCTGCCGATGCAGCGCCTGGGCACCGACATGGGCTCGCCGTGCGCGCTCACCAGCATCGTGGCCGGCACCCTGGCCACGCGCACCACGTCGCCCATCGCCTCCTCGAGGGCGCGAAGGTTGCCGACGGGCAGCAGCGCGTCCTTCTCCTCCATGAACAGCGCGGAGGGCGGCAGCCCCGTGGTCTCGTTGGGCTCGGAGTTGCTGGCGTCCTCGATCCGCGCGATGATCTCGTCGATGTCGTCCCAGCCGTCGAAGTCGCCCTGGTAGGCCGCGAGCCGCGACAGGAAGCGGTTCGACGACTCGACCTTGCCCTTGGTCTGGGGGCTGCGCGGGCGGCACAGCTTCAGCTCGAAGCCGGCGGCTTTGGCGAACTCGTATGCGCGCTGGGCCTTGAGGCGCCTGCCGCCCTTGATCGTCACCAGGGCGGACATGTTGTCCGTGACCCACTCGCGGGGCACGCCGCCGAGCCTCGCGATCGTGGCGTACATGCATCTGACCAGGTCGTCGGTCGTCCTGGTCCCCGACCGGATGAATATGTGCCTGCGGGAATGGCCCAGCGTCGCCGCGAACACGTTGAACTCGAACAGCTCGCCGTCGCGGTTTGCCATCCTGACCGACTCCTTCCAGTCGAACTGCAGCTGCAGCCCGGGCGGCGTCTCGAAGCGCGGATGCGGTTCCGGGCCGCCGGAGGCCCCGACGGCGATGCCGTTCTTGCGCATGAACTGGGTGAAGGCGTTGTAGCCGGCCAGGTTCTCGCCGGGATACCTGTGCAGCAGCCACTCGTGGATGCCCTTCTTGGTGACCCCCGGCAGCTGCGCCTTGGCGGCCACCTCCTCGATGTGCGCGTCGAAGGAGCCCGCCCTGTCGGCGCGCCCGTCGCGGGGCCGGCCGCCCTCGGCCCTCCAGTACGCCGCCACGGTGTGCCTGTCCTTGCCGTAGCGCTTCGCTATGTCGCTGAAGTTGGGCTTTATGCCCGCTTCCCTGTACATGTCCAACTCTCCGATCAGGTTCTTCTCTGCCACGGCCCGCTCCTCCCGAAAGCATCGTTCGCTTGTCGGTCGAAGCGTAAGCCCCGGCGTTGGTGGAAATGGTGAAAATGCGTTGGCGCGATTGGGGAAATTACGTTGGCGGAATCGGCTAATGTGCGATGGCGAAATTGGTTGTTTTTACAGTAGCGCTAACATGCGGGATGTTAATCATGATTTATGCGCTGCATGCACATCGGTTTCGAGCGTAGGGCGCTTGAATGGGGCCGACGAGTCCGGGCGAACGAGAAAGGGGCGCCGGCCCGCGCCGACGCCCCTGAATGAGACACACTTTTTGTCCTATAAGCCCTTTCCGTCCTATGGGCCCGGGAAGCAAAAAAGAGGGGCCCGCCGTCTCCGGCGGGCCCTCGGGTATCCGTGGTGGAGCCTAGGGGGATCGAACCCCTGACCTCATGGCTGCCAGCCATGCGCTCTCCCAGCTGAGCTAAGGCCCCTCGTCCATGCGGAAGCGCCCTGCATGAGCGCGACGCCCTGTCCTCCCGCAGCCTGGCGCTGCAGTACTTTCGGCGAAGGCGGGCTTAACTGCCGAGTTCGGAATGGGATCGGGTGATCCCCGCCTCTGTGGTCGCGCTCATGCAGGGCGCTCTCGCCCGCATGCCGGAAGCCCGGCACCCTCAGGGCCGCATGGCGACCGAAGCGAAGGATCCATCCGTTCCAGGCCCCGCCCTCCCTCTCAGGGAGGATGGGTGCAAGGGCTCGCCCTATTAGTACCGCTCGCCTGAACGCCTCGCGGCGCTTGCAGCTGCGGCCTATCGACCACGTGTTCTGCATGGGGGCTTACCGAAGGGAGAACTCATCTCGGAGACGGCTTCCCGCTTAGATGCCTTCAGCGGTTATCCGTTCCGGGCGTGGCTAGCCGGCCGTGCCGTTGGTCGACAACCGGGACACCAGAGGCCCGTCCGCCCCGGTCCTCTCGTACTAGGGGCAGCCCTCCTCAATTCTCCTGCGCCCGCGGAGGATAGGGACCGAACTGTCTCACGACGTTCTGAACCCAGCTCGCGTACCGC
>URBA01000223.1 GCA_900545905.1 uncultured Collinsella sp. | reverse complement strand
GCCCAAGTGCCCGCCCAAACCCATTCCCTTTAAGCGCAAATAAGAGCGCCGACCCCTTTCGTTTTGTCCCTTGTAGGCATGCGGGAGGGGCCTTTGTTTATCTGCACGAGGTATTCCGCAAATACCGAGCGGGCCTTGGTTGCCTGGACGGTGCGCATGTTTTGCGTCTGCCGTACGCTTTTTGCGAAGTACACACGGGCAGAATCCGTGTCCAAAATGCTCTGGAGAGGAGCGACCATGTCGTTTAAAGTGATGGCGATTTGTGCCGGCAGGCACGGTGGCAACGGCGAGGCTTTGGCCAAAGAGGCCCTTTGCGCGGTGCGCGAGGCTGGCGGCGAGGTCGAGCTGATCAATTTGTTCGACTATAACATCTTGCCCTGCACCGGTTGCGAGGGCTGCACCATGCAGATGGGAAAGATGGGCGCCGGCCTGCAAAAGGAATATCACGGCTGCGTCCTTAAAAACAAAGACGATGTAGATGCGATTATTCGCGAACTGCAGACCTGCCAGGGCGTGATTTTCTCGGTTCCGACCTACGACCTTACGCCCAGCTCGGTGTACACTCGCTTTGCCCAGCGCTTCTTGGCATACGAGCTTTCGTTCTTGCTTGCCATCGGTGCCGTAAAGGAGAATCCGCATACCGTTGCCGGCCTCATCTCCGTCGGCGGCTCCATGCACGATTGGCAGTCCCTGGCACTGGAGAGCCTGCAGGCGACTATGTTTACCATGTCGATGACTGTCGTCGATCGCTATATGGCGCAGCGCGACGGCCGCCCGGGCAATGCCTTTGTGTGGGGAGACGACGTGGAGTGGGGCGGACAGATCGCCCGCGCCCACAAGATGGGCGAGAACATCGTCAAGGCCATTCGCACGCCTGTTGACGAGCGCTGCTGGCTGGGCGATCCGGATGACGGCGTGTGTCCCAACTGCCACAGCTCCCTGGTGTACCCCGGCGACAAGCATTGGGACGGTGTCGAGTTTCCGTGGGAGTGTGCGGTCTGTGGCGCAGGCGGCGATATCGTGACCGACGAGCGCACCGGGCGTCCCAAGCTCAAGATTGCCGAGAACGGTCTGATCCGCGACCGCAATGACGACCATGCGCGCGCCGAGCACCTCAACGAGATCAACAAGACCCGCGACGAGTTCTTCGCCCATATGGACGAAGTAAAGCCGCTCATGGAAAAGTACGCCAAGATGACGTTCCCCACGCTGGAGATTAAGCGCGACTAGTTTTGCCCAAGCCCCGCCCGGCCTACTTGCGGCAGTGCAGGTCGGCGCTGGTGCGGGGCTTAATCCTCGGCTCAAGAAAGCCAAGGTAGATTAGGGTGTGAATCGAGAGGTGGAACAAAAAGAGGTCCTCTCCCGATGCCAAGTCGTTACCGGTGATTTCCTTTATGCGGTTAATGCGATAGAGCAGCGTGTTTTTGTGAAGCGACAAGATCGCGGCAGTGCGCACCGTGTTACAGCTGTGCTGCATAAAGGCAAAGAGCGTCTCGACCAGCTCGGAATCGTGCGACTGGTCATGCTTCCAAAGTGCCCAGATTGCCGGATGGCAGTAGTTTATAAGGTTGATGTGGTCGTTGCAGATGTCGAGCATTTCCATGTAGGTGTATTCGCAATAGCGATACACATGGGTGTCTTCGAGGATTTTGGTAAAGGTCGAGCCGTATCGAATGGCGGCGCGTGCCTGATTGAGGTGCGAACGCACATCGGTTGCCTGGGAAAACTCGTTGCTGATGCCAATGAACAAATTGTTCGTGGCAGCAACGCGGGCAAGGATCGCCTCATCGTTGGCGGGTAGCTGCGTGGAGGGCGGACGGCTTACCAGCGCCACGAGCTCACCCTCGTACATGGTGATAAGGCTATGGTGCAGTAGCGGCTGCAATTGTCCTCGGATGCTCTCCGCCTCGCGCGCCTCGAGCTGGGAATCTTTTTTGAGCAGGCATACAACGTAGAGGGCGGGAAGCGGCGCAAAGCCGACGAGCTGCATTTTGCGTGTGCAGGTGATGGGGTTGGGGATTTCGTCGTCCAGGAGGCGCGAGAGAAAATATGGCCCCTGTTGCGGGCCGCCCAACGAAAGAAAGCCGCCTTTTTGCAGTTCTTGCGCGAGCAGTCGGACAAAGAACTCAAAGACCTCGCGATCGCTATCGCCAAAGGCGTGATTGCGTTCGATCATCATTGCCCGGCCCAGACACGTGCCGTGCACCTTGATCGCATCGGTCATGGTGTTGAGGCGGAACATGTCGTTATAGCGTGTAAGCGGGCCTGTCGAGCGGGCAATCTCCTCGTCTAAGCCGCATTTGATGATGTATCGCACGGCTTCGTCCTGCAGCATGTCACCTTCGGAGAGCTCGGCGCGGGTGATGGCTGCAAAGGGGGAGTCGTCGTCATCGTCGAGCTCAAAGCCGCCGCGGGCGGCATAGCGGTACACGGGATCGACGACGAGCACCGGGTTGTCCATAGCGGCAGAGGCTGTTTGCGTGAGGCTCTTGAGCCCCGCGTCGCTCAAAAGCGCCTCGAGCAGCGCTTGCTTTGCGGTAGACGTATCGGTGGTACTCGGTTGCATGGGTGTCCCTTCTGCCGCGTCTTCGCCGTAGTCGACGCGTGACCAAATTATTATCGCAGGCTGTGCAGTATTAGGTTGTTTAAAAAGGTGAGTGTGGCGGTCGTTTCCTCGAACGGGGACGGTGTCGTTGTTATTGGGGTTTGTCTCGATCTGTAACAGGTGGGTCCGGTTTTGGTCTGTAGTTGTTACAGATTGAGATGTTTCGGCAGGACGGTCTTCGTTTGTCTAAATCTGTAACACGAGGGACGGTTTTTACTGAGTAACTGTTACAGATCTAGATCTTTCGGCAGGCTAGATTGGTTTGTCTCAATCTGTAACAGTTGCTCGGCAAAATAGGGTCTTACTGTTACAGATCGAGACAAACCGACGGGCCGCCCCGCCCCATCCACCTGCCGCTACCTGCTGTCCGCCGATTTCCGTTGCGCTGTTGTATTCCCATGCCATATTCTCTAGACAACTACGCGGCATCATCGCCGCCGCGCCTACAAGAGAGGAATGTTCATGACCGCACCTGCATCCAAGCTGCTCCAGCCAATTACGGTTGGCCCCCTTGAGCTCAAGAACCGTATTATGTTCCCGCCGCTGACCACCGGCTACGAGGAGCGCGACGGTTCCATTGGCGAGCGCAGCCTGGCTTTTTACGAGCGCCTGGCCCGTGGCGGCGTGAGCTACATCGTCATCGGCGACGTCGCTCCCGTCATGACCGCAAGCCCCACGCCCAAGCTGGCGACCGACGCTCAGATCCCCACGTTTAAGGCCCTGGCCGACGCCGTTCACAAGCACGGCGCCAAGGTCGCGCTGCAGCTGTTCCACCCCGAGTACGATGTGC
>URBA01000222.1 GCA_900545905.1 uncultured Collinsella sp. | reverse complement strand
GCTCGGAGATGTGTATAAGAGACAGCCTCAAGGCGCTCATCAACGATCAGTTCGTCCGCCTCAACGACCTCTGCGAAGAAGCCGACATCCCCGTCTGGCACTGGCATGGCGACGTTTCGCAGTCGCACAAGGCAAAGCTCATCAAAAAGCCGAGCGGTATCTTGCAGATTACGCCCGAGTCGCTCGAGGCGCTCTTGATCCATAAGCACATGGCGATTCCGCGCATGTTCTGCGATCTGCGCTACGTCGTCATCGACGAGGTCCATTCGCTTATGCGCGGCGATCGAGGCGGGCAGACGCTCTGCCTTATTGAGCGCCTGTCGCGCATGGCCGGCGTACAACCCCGCCGCATTGGCCTTTCGGCTACCATCGGCGACCCCGAGCGCACGGGTGCCTTTCTCTCGCAGGGAACGGGACGCGACTGCGTTATCCCTCGTTTTGAGGAACCGCGCCGCGTGTGGCGTATCTCCATGGAGCACTTCTACAACTCGGGTCCCCAGGCGCAGCAGCGGGGATTCAAGAGCATGGGTCCTCAAGAGGCCGAAGTGCTTGCATGCGAGCGCATTGAGGCAGCGGCACCCGCGGCACTGCCCGTCAGCACCCAAGACATGCGCCATAGCGGACAACTCACACAGGAGGAACGCCGCCAACGTCGCGAGCAGGCACGGGGCAAGGCTGCCCCCAAGGACAGTCGCGCTTCCTCGGCCCCCGAGGGCGAAGTCGACATTCCCCGAGCACCCGAACAGGCATTACTCAACCCCACCGACACAGCACCAGACAACGCCGACCCCGGCATGGGCTATATCTTCGAACACACCCGCGGCCGCAAGTGCCTGGTCTTTGCCAACTCGCGCGAAGAGGCGGAGGCCGTATGCTCCATGCTGCGTAGCTACTGCGAGAACCGGCACGAGCCCGACCGCTTCCTTATCCATCATGGCAATCTCTCGGCATCGCTGCGCGAGACGGCCGAGGAGCTCATGCGCGACGAGGAGCAGGCACAGACAACCGTCACCACCTCAACGCTGGAACTCGGTATCGATATCGGCCGCTTGGAACGTGCGTTCCAGATTGACGCGCCGTTTACCGTCAGTTCCTTTTTGCAGCGCATGGGGCGCACGGGCCGCCGCGATCTTCCGCCCGAGATGTGGTTTGTCATGCGCGAGGAGGAGCCCGAGCCGCGCACGATGATGCCCGAAACGATTCCCTGGAAGCTCCTGCAGGGCATCGCACTCGTACAACTCTATCGCGAGGAAAAGTGGGTCGAGCCGCCCGAGCTCGATCGGCTCCCCTACAGCTTGCTCTATCACCAGACCATGTCGACGCTCGCTAGCACCGGCGAGCTCACACCGGCCGAACTTGCCCAGCGCGTACTCACGCTCAGTTACTTCCACCGTGTCTCGGCCGACGACTACCGCGTACTGCTACGTCACCTCATCAAGATCGACCATATCCAGGTCACCGAGGGCGGCGGGCTCATCGTGGGCCTCGCGGGCGAGCGCATCATCAACAACTTTAAGTTCTACGCCGTGTTCCAGGAGAACGAGGAGTTTACCGTTCGCAACGAATCGGCCGAGCTGGGCACGATCGTCAACCCGCCACCACCTGGCGAGCGCATCGCCATCGCAGGCCATTGCTGGATTGTCGAGGAAGTGGACTGGAAGCGCCATACCGTCTTTGCCACGCAGGTCAAGGGCCGTGTGCCAGCATACTTTGGCGACTGCCCCGGAGACATCAATACGCATGTGCTCGAGCGCATGCGCCAGGCGCTCAACGAGCATGCGGCATATCCGTACCTTATGGGCAACGCACGGGCGCGCCTTGCGCAGGCTCGTCATACCGCCGAGATTTCGGGCGCGGGAACTAAGCCACTCGTCAACCTGGGCGGTGACACCTGGGTGCTCTTCCCCTGGCTGGGAAGCTACGCCTTCTTGGCGCTCGAACGCATGCTCAAGATTAAATGCGCCGCGGAACTGGGGCTTCGCGGGCTCGATCCATCGCGTCCGTACTTTATGCAGTTTAAGATGAAGGCCAACGAGGAGACGTTCTTTGAGGTGCTCGCCGCCGAGGCCGAAAAAGACTTCGACCCCATCGAGCTCGTCTATCCCGGCGAGGTGCCCTACTTCGATCGTTACGACGAGTACGTTCCCGAGGAACTCGTGCGCAAAGGCTTTGCCGAGGGCGTTCTCGACATCGAAGGCATGAAGCAGCGCGTCCTCGGCTGGCGCGACCACGCCTAAGACCAGTCTTTTTGGGACGGGCCAAATTAGCTAGTCGCGGAGAGGGGTGCCGATGAAGTCGGTGTCAAAAGGTACGGCTTCGGTGAAGGCGTAGTCGCCGTCGCTGGCGATGAGCAGATAGTTTTCCTCGCCGCCAAACTCCGTGTCGCCGCAGGGGATCACCCAAGCATGATCGAACACCTCGAGCGCCGTGGCGGCGCAATCGCGCAGGAACGTCACGTCGCCCCCCTCGTTCGCGCTCACGATATTGGCCACATAGATACCGCCCGGGTTCAAGCTACCCCGCACCAAGCGAAGCGCCTCAACGGTCGCCAGCTCGCGCACGGGCTCGACACCACCAAAGCAATCGCTCACGATCACGTCATAGCGACGATGCCCCACACTCGTCACACCCAGATACGAGCGCGCTTCGGCGGTAATCACCCTCAGGCGATCGCCAACCGCACGCTCTAGCTCGTCCAAGTAGAACCAACGACGCGCCAGACGCGTAATCTCGGCATCATACTCAATGACGTCCATGCGCAAGTTCTCATGCGACATCAGCGCATACTTGGGATAGGCAAACCCGCCACCGCCCAGCATGAGCATACGGTCGATACCATGCCCGCAAGCATCACGCATTGCGCCCTCGGCCTCAAACACATCGTCAAATGCGCGATAGTACGCAAAGACCGGCTCCGCCCAACGCTCGCCAACGTAGCTCGCGCTTTGGTAGACGCCTCCTTGCACGAGCACACGGACCTCGTCACCGTTCTCATTGTGCACACGCTTCACGCGCGCCAACCCGTTGCGCGTCCGCGCGACCTGCAGACAGGCAGCACGAACAGCGACAGCAGCCGCACCGAGCGCTGCGGCTCCCAGGGCAACGCCGGCAACAACTCCGACGGAAACACTCGGCTTGTTCATCTAGAGCTCCTTCTGCAGATAAAGGTCATGGTCGTAAAAACCAAGGTGGCGATAGTACTCACGCGTGCCAATCGCGCTAATCACATTGATGCGCGTATAGCCCGCATCCCGAGCAATCTGGCACGCACGCTCCACAAGCAGGCGCCCCAATCCATGGTGCTGCGCCGCCTGGCCTTGATCGCCCACACGCGCCGCCATACCATACACGTGCACCTCGCGAATCATTGCCTCGTCCTGTCTCTTATACACATC
>URBA01000221.1 GCA_900545905.1 uncultured Collinsella sp. | reverse complement strand
CCCGGGCCACGAGGCGTTCACCTCCATGCGTGCCCGCGGTGCCAACATGACCGATATTGCAGTTCTGGTCGTCGCCGCCGATGACGGCATCATGCCCCAGACGGTCGAGTCCATCAACCACGCCAAGGCTGCCGGCGTTCCCATCGTCGTTGCCGTCAACAAGATCGATAAGCCCGGCGCCAACCCCGACCGCGTGCGTCAAGAGCTCACCGAGTACGGCGTCATCCCCGAGGAGTGGGGCGGACAGAACATGTTCGTCAACATCTCGGCCAAGCAGAAGATCGGTATCGATGACCTTCTGGAGACCGTGCTGCTCCAGGCCGACGTGCTCGAGCTCAAGGCTAACCCGGACACCTTTGCCTCCGGCAACGTCCTCGAGGCCAAGCTCGACAAGGGCCGCGGTTCGGTCGCTACCGTGCTCGTGACCCGCGGTACCCTGCACGTGGGCGATACGCTGGTCGCTGGCCTTACCTACGGCCGCGTCCGCGCCATGCTCGACCCCAAGGGCCGCGCTGTCACCGAGGCCGGTCCCTCTGACGCCGTCGAGATCCTGGGCCTGCAGTCCGTGCCCAACGCCGGTGACGAGTTCCGCGTGTTCGAGGACGAGCGCGAGGCTCGCGCGCTTGCTGACGAGCGTTCGCTCAAGGCCCGTATCGAGGAGCAGAGCCGCGTCAAGCACGTCACGCTCGAGAACCTCTTCGAGACCATTGCCGACGCCGAGGTCAAGGAGCTCAACCTGATCATCAAGGCCGACGTCCAGGGTTCCATCGAGGCCCTTCAGGATTCGCTCGACAAGATGGATCAGTCCGAGGTTCGCATCAACACGATCCACTCCGCCGTTGGTGCCATCAACGAGACCGACGTCGTCCTGGCCGACGCCTCCAACGCCATCATCATCGGCTTTGGCGTCCGTCCCGACGGTAAGGCCCGCTCCGCCGCCGAGCGCGAGGGCGTCGAGATCCGTTGCTACGACGTCATCTACAAGTGCCTCGAGGAACTCGACGCTGCCCGTATCGGCATGCTTAAGCCCACCGAGGTCGAGGTCTCCACGGGTACTGCGACCGTTCTGGACACCTTCAAGGTGCCCAAAGTCGGTATCGCCGCCGGTGTCCGCGTCGAAGAGGGCGAGATCGCCGCGACCGATTCCGTGCGTCTGGTGCGCGACGGCATCGTGGTCTTCAACGGCAAGATCGCCTCGATGCGTCACTACAAGGACGAGGCCAAGAGCCTCAAGAGCGGTTCCGAGGGCGGCATTGGCCTGGAGAACTTCCAGGACATCAAGCCCGGCGACCAGATCGAGGGTTACCGCATCGACCAGGTTGCCCGTACCGAGTAGGGGGTAGCGCTATGAAGCAAACGCAGGCAACCCGCCGTCTGGGCGAGCAGCTTCGCGAGAAGCTCGGTTATATCCTGCTCTTTGAGGTTTCCGATCCGCGTCTCGACCTGGTCACCCTGACCGCGGTCGAGGTCGCGGTGGACCGTTCGTTCGCGCGCGTGTACGTGTCGTGCGACGCGAGCCGCTACGAGGAGGTCATGGAGGCGCTCGCCAGCGCCAAGGGCCGCATTCGTAGCCTGTTGGCCCGCTCGCTCGATTGGCGCGTCACGCCCGAGCTCGATTTTCGCATCGATCGCTCGACCGATGAGGCCGAGCGCATCACGCGCGCGCTGGAAAACGTTCCCGCCACGCTTGCGATCGAAAAGGACGAGGACGGCTATCCAATAGCGGATGCCGCCCAGGAGGCAGCTTTAGATGAGTAATTCCGCCGACCTCGCATCGTGCGAGTCTGCAGATATTCAGCGACGCATCCTCGAGCTCATCGAGGGTGCGTCCTCCATTGCGATTTCGGGACATACGTCTCCCGATGGTGACGCCCTGGGCTCCGTGCTGGGTCTGGGCTTATCGCTTATGAAGTTTTTCCCCAACAAGGACATTGCCCTGCTGCTTGCAGACGATGACCCGGTTCCGCGCATTTACCGCTTTATGGAGGGTGCCGACCGTCTGGTTCCGGCATCTGCGTATACCGGTAATCCGGACCTGTTCATCTCGGTGGACGTGCCGGTCGTCGAGCGTCTCAATAATTCCGCCGAGGTGCTTCGTCGCTCCAAGCATGTGGTGTGCTTCGATCACCATCCGGCGCGCGAGGAGTTTGCCGAGCTCAGCCTGAGGCGCGTCGAAGCTGCAGCCTGCGCCATGATCATCGACCGCTTCTTGGACAATTGCGGCATTGTCGCACGTGATGGCGTTGCGACCTGCCTGCTGTGTGGCTTGGTTACCGATACCGGCCGTTTTCAGTACCAAAACGCCGATGCCGCCGCGTTCCATGCAGCCTCGCGTCTGGTTGCCCACGGTGCCGATCCGGCGCGTGTGGCACTCGAGGTTTACCAGAGCATGCGCGTTGAGTTTTTGCACCTCAAGTCCATCGTTATGGGCCGCATTAAGACAGTGGCCCACGGGCGCGTCGCGTATAGCTACGCGTACCAGAGTGACCTTGAGGCCTGCGGTGTCACCTCGGATGAGTGCGACGGTCTGGTTGACGTGGTGCGCTCGGTGATGGGCGTCGAGGTCTGTCTGTTCCTGAAGGGCATTGAGGGCGATACCAAGGTACGCGGCAACCTGCGCTCCAAGGGCGACCTCAACGTGTCCGAGATCGCTGCTACCTTTGGCGGAGGCGGACATCCCGCTGCCGCCGGTTTCTCCAACAACGGAACGATTCTCGAGACGCTTACCGTGGCACTTCCCATGCTGGCCGAGCTGGTGGGGGAGGATCCCGCTTCGGTGACCGTCGAGCTTTAACTTTTTGGATGGTACATGGCTCGTCGTACGCCTTCTCAACTGAATATGCTGCTCGCCGTCGATAAGCCGGTGGGCTGCACGTCCCACGATGTGGTTTCGAAATGCCGGCGCGCCCTCCATGAGCGGCGCGTCGGCCATGCCGGCACGCTCGACCCCATGGCATCGGGTGTCATGGTGGTGGGTGTGGGCCAGGCCACCCGTCTGCTGGGCATGCTAACCCTCGATACCAAAAGCTATGTCGCCGACATTTCGTTTGGCGCCGAGACCAATACCGATGATGCGGAGGGCGAGGCGGTCCGCACGGTGGCTGTTGCCAACGAGCTCCGCGATCCTGCCTATGTCCGTGAGCGCTTGGCCGCTATGCTGGGTCCGCAGATGCAGGTGCCGCCCGCGTTTTCGGCTATCTCGGTCAATGGCGTTCGCGCCTACAAGTCTGCTCGCGAGGGCAATGCGGTGGACCTACCTCCGCGCCCCGTCGAGGTCTATGCCGCCGACCTGATCGCCGTGGGAGGCGAAGGTGATACGTGTGTGTGGACCGTGGCGTTCTCAGTGAGCAAGGGTACCTATATCCGTGCTGTCTCTTATACACATCTCCGAGCCCACGAGACTACGCTGCATCTC
>URBA01000220.1 GCA_900545905.1 uncultured Collinsella sp. | reverse complement strand
GGGCCATTTTCGTTCGTGCAAATTGTTGACACGCGTCCCCGCTCTTATGCCTCACGCAGCCAGTCAAACGCCACGCGCGGGGTACCGTCGGACACATACACGATGCCGGCGCGCTCAAACCCCGCCTTAATACTCGCACCCTGCATGGGCAGGTTATCCTGATGCGTGTCGATACGCAGGTGATCGGCACGCTCTTTGGCAAAGGCAAACATCGCGGCCGCGATACCGTGCGCGGTGCCGTCGGACGCCACACGGTGCAGCACGGCGTACGGAGTGTCGCTGCGCCATTGCCCGTCCTCAATTACGTCATAGCACTCGTCCGGGCCCGGTAAAAAGGCAAACGTCGCCACCACGCGGCCGTCGACTTCACACACATAGCTGCCACCGGCGGCGATATCGGCAGCCAGCTGCTCGGCAGAAGGCGTGCCCTCGGGCCACTGCGTGGCGTTGCCATGCGCGCGCATAAAGGCGCGGGCCGTGTCATAGATAGCCATGACGGCGGGAATGTCGGTATCGAGGGTTTTTCTGATCATCACGCGGCGACCTCACGTTTATTGGTATCACTTTGATTGGGCAATGATACCAGCGTTTGGAGAGAGGCACGAAGCAGATGGGGAGCAAAAAGCGAGCCGCTTGGTCAAAAGCCAAAAGCGAGTTTTTGGGCGCTGCCACGGGCGGCGATATGAGCGACCTGTTTGCACGCGAGGACGAGCGCCGCGACGCCCTGAACGCCGAGCGCGACGAGGCCTGGCGCTACAAATCGTGCGAGCGCAAAAACCGTTACGACACGCGCGCCGAGGCCGAGGCAGTTATGGCCGACTGCGAAAGCCGCGGGCGGCGCGGTTTGGCCTGCTACAAATGCGAATACTGCGGCGGCTGGCACCTGACATCGCACCCTTGGAAATAGGCACCGCATCGGCACGGCACCGACGGAGCGCCAACCATCGCACGCAAGCTACGGGCGCGGCGGCACCAAGACATCGTAACGAACGGCCTTGCCCGCAAGTTGATAGCTCGGCTTAACACCGGCAAGCAGTGGCCCCTTCACCGGCCGCTTGATAACCAACTTGCGCGGGTGCACCGCAAGCGCAGCCTCAACCAGCGTCTCCTCATCGGCGCACGGCTGCTCCAGATGGTGCAAGAGCTGAAACTTCTTTTTCACCGCCGCGCTCTTGGTGCGCTCGGGAAACATGGGGTCCAGATACACCGCGTCGGGAGCCGCGAGCTCGCCTTGCTTGATCAGCTCGGCCGTATGGCGAAGGCCGGCAATGCTGTCCTCGCCCGCATGTAAGCGCATGCGCGCCACGGCTGTCGCAAGCGCCGGATCATCTGCCGCGCGATCCAAAGCATCCTTGAGGAGCGCCGCGATCACGCAATCCTGTTCATACAGATCGACGGTAAAGCCCGCGGCCGCCAGCAGCAGCGAATCCTCGCCAAAGCCCGCCGTGGCATCAATCGCCCATGGGCGCTCGATGCCTTTTGTGCGCGCAACCTTTACCAGCAGCTCTTGCTGCAGGCGGCCCTGCTTGAGTCGTGGCAGCATGCGGCCAAAATCGGCGCGCAGTTCCATCGTGCCGTCGGTGAGCGTGAGGCCCTCGGACTTCCCGGTCAGCTCAAGCCCCGCGGCCCGAGCAACAGAAAAGGGATCGACGACGCCCATGGACACTCCTTAGCAAACAAAACGAATACATGGGCGCCATTCATGTCGGCACCCAACCGTCCGTTATTGTCCCACATGCGACATGGTCCACAGCATCCCAATGCAAAGCACCGCCATCAATCCCGTGCACACGGCAGCGATCACAGAATCACCCATGCGCCTTCCCAACGACCGCGGTTCACGCACTTGCTCTGGTCCGTACATCATGGCTCCTCCTTAGACTCACTTCTTATCACGGCCTCATCATCGCAGCGCCGCACATGAGCTGCCATCGATTTGACTTACAGCTGGCTTTCCTTTTTGAAAGATTGCCCTGCACAGGCGAGAAGCGCTTTCTAACACACACGCCGTCACGTTGAACTACAATGTGCTTCACGATATGTGCAGCATATGGGACGCGCCAGACTGGCAGCGCCCGAATCGAAAGGACTACCTATGAGCGCCGCGCGCAAGACACTCAAAATCCTTGCCCTCATCTATTTTGTTTTGGGCATCGCCAGCCTCGTCATCGGTATCACCGGCATCGCAACCGGCAAATTTGAATCCGTCTACGGATCGAACGCCATGCTCGCCGCGGTCGTGCTTGTCGCCAAGGGCGTTATCGACCTTGCCGCAGGTGTTGCGGGCATCAAGGGCGCCAACAAGCCTTCGCAGGTGGATGGCGCGTTTAAGCTCGGCATCGTTGCCGCAATCGCCACGATTGCGCAGGCTGTGCTCACCCTTCCCGCGCTCGGCGGCAGCGCCGTCAATATTGGAGCCTTTGTCATCGTGGTCTACGACCTGTTCTTTGTTCAGCAGGCACACGCCGTCAAGACCGAGAACAAGGACCGCCTGTAAGCGCTCACTTCTCATAGCCTCTGCAGCCAAGTAACTAAAAGGGCCGATCGCGCATATCCGCGGTCGTCCCTTTACGTTTGCCCAGATAAAACCTGCCAAAATAAACCCGTCCCTTTTTGGCGGGCTGTTAGCTGTGGCGGTACTCGGCGATGATGAAATCGATGTCGGTTTGGAGGGTATCTAGGTTTGCCAGACGCTCTTTGTCGGCGGGTCGCGTGCGGTAGTAGTACGGCGTCATCTGGAACACCGCCTCGATGTCGGCCTGGGTCTGGAGCGTAATATTCGCAGATACCCGCTGCGTTCCGACTAACTCGAGCTCGGTGGTCTTCGGCAGCTTCTCATCGTTAAGGTACGGCGTGTCGTAGAGCACCTCCTTGAGCCCAAAGAGATGACGGGCGCCCGGCACCACGGTGTAGAGCGAGCCCTCTGGCGCCAGCACGCGGGCAAATTCGCGCTCGTTAAAGGGAGCAAAGAGTTCGGTCACCATATCGAAGGCGCCATCGGCCACGGGGATATCCTTCATGTTGGCCACGAAATAGGTCGCATCGCCGCGCTTGGCGGCCAGACGTACCATTTCTTTGCCCAGGTCAAAGCCATAAGCGTCCACGCCCGGCACCGTGCCCATGGCGCTGGTGTAGTAACCCTCGCCGCAGCATATATCGAGCAGCGTCATGGGGCCGTTCGTGGTCGCGGCACGCCCAGACACCTGCTTGCGTACCAGTTCAACCATCGCATCGCGCAACGGTGCATAGTAACCGCAGTTCAGAAAGTCACGACGGCTGCGCGCCTGCGACTTGGGATCACCCATGGAGTCGCCGCTCTTGGACGAGCGCAGCAGATATAGATAGCCCTCGCGCGCACGGTCAAACCGGTGCCCGCCCGCGCATGCAGCACCGCGCTCGTCGTCCACCAACGGCTCATGGCAAACGGGACACAACA
>URBA01000219.1 GCA_900545905.1 uncultured Collinsella sp. | reverse complement strand
AAGCGAGGTTGCGGCCTGGCGCTCTTCAACGTGCTTCAGCGCATCCATTTCTTTTTCGGAGAAGATTCTGGCATGCGCGTGGAGTCCCAAGAGGGCGTGGGAACGCAGGTCATCGTCGAGCTGAATGGCGAGCCGCATGAGCCGGCGCCGCTAACGGTGTAGCACGTGGTTGGATTGAGAGAAATTAGAGGGGGAGCGCATATGTCCGAAGACTGGAACATCTTGGTGGTTGATGACGAGCCGCCTATTAGGGCCGAGCTACGCTATCTGTTGGAAAAGGATGCGCGTGTGGGCCAGATTGCCGAGGCGGGCAATGTCACCGAGGCCGTCGAGTCGATTCTGTCGAACAAGCCCGACGTGCTGTTTTTGGATATCACGATGCCCGGCCGCTCGGGAATTGAGCTTGCCGAGACGCTGCAGAACCTAAAGACGCCGCCGGTGGTGGTGTTTGTGACGGCATTTGCCGAGTACGCGGCCGATGCCTATAACCTCGATGCCGTCGATTACGTCGTCAAGCCGGTCGAGGATGCTCGCTTGTCAAAGGCGCTCGACAAGATCGAGGCTGCTCTGGGCGCTCGCCGCACCGTCCATGCTCCGCGTCAGCCCTTGCGCCTGACGGTGGATCGCGGCGGCAAAAAGGTGTTTATCCCTGTGGCGGATGTCTGTTACTTTGAGGCGCGTGCCGATTTTTGCAACGCCGTCTGCGCCGAGGGAACATATCTGATCAATGAGTCGATTTCTTCGCTCGAGCGACGTTTAGCCTCCGAGGGCTTTATCCGCGTCCATCGCAGCTATCTGGTCAATTTGGAGGACGTGCACAATGTCGAGATCGGCTCCACGGGCCTGATGGAGCTCAGGCTCGATCGCGTAACCTCGACGGTGCCCGTGTCCCGCCGTCGCGCTGCCGAGGTCAAATCGCACTTGGGGCTTGCGTAGGGGTCGGTGTGCCATCGTTTGCCGTTACAGGTTTGGCATGACTGTGCGGTGGGCATAATGGATTGCATCGAATGAAATCGAAAGGATCATTATGCCCGCGCTTATCACCCATCATCTGTTTGGCGAGGAAAGCATCGACCGTCTTCCACAGGGCGTCATCACGTCCGATGAAGAGCGCATTGCCTTTATCTTGGGCAACCAAGGCCCCGACCCGTTTTTCTTTCACATTCTGACACCGCGTGTTTCCGACTGCACGCTGCTGGCGCAGGTCATGCATCGGTCGCGCATGTCTCGTCAGTTTGCGTGCCTGCGCGACGGCGTGTCGCATCTGCTGCCGCGCGACGCCAGCTTGGGTCGTGCCTTTGCGCTGGGCCTGCTGTCTCATTACGTGCTCGACCGCAACGCTCATCCCTTTGTCTATGAGCAGCAGTTTGGCATTGTCGAGTCCGATTCAGAGCTTGAGGATTCGAGCAGTCAGGTCCATGCCGTGATCGAGAGCGACCTGGATGTGCTGATGCTGCAGCTTAACCGCGATGGCGCTACGGCTGACGATTACCCGCCGGCGGGCGAGATCGTCACCACCGATCGCATCAATCGCGTGGCCGGCGTGCTGATGAGCTATGTTGCCGGACGCGTGTACGGCATCGATATCCCGGTGGGGGAGTACGGCGGCGCCGTGGCCGACATGCAGATGCTCTATCGCACCATCGAGCCGGCAGGTTCGGCCAAGATGCGCGCGATTGCCCTGCTCGAGGGCTTGGTGCACGACTATTCGCTGCTCGACGGCCTTGCTCACCGCGTGACGACCGAGCTGCCCGAGCGTACCGGCAATCTGGGCCATCTGGCATGGAAGAATCCCTTTACCGACGAGGTCTCGAACGAGAGTTTCCCCGAGGTCTTTGATCGCGCGCTGGGCGATTACGAGTGCACGGTCGCACGTTTTATCGAGACCGGTGACATGGATGCCGTGACCAGTCACGTCAACTACAGCGGTCGCGTGCTCAATGCCGATGAGGAGTTCGACCGCGAGGAATAGGGCCCGTGCGTGCCCCTTTGCCGAATCCTTACCGGCGGTTCTGGACAATTGGGGTACGATGAACTAACTGCATATCGGGCGAATACGAAGGGTCCCTGTCCATGAAATACACCAAGCTCGAGCGTAACTGGGTTATGTACGATGTGGGCAACTCGGCCCTCGTGCTGCTCAACACCTCGGTGGTGCCCATCTACTTTAACGCCATCAACACCGGCGCTTCTTCGGCCGACCTGGTGGTCGCCTGGGGCAACGCGCAGACGATTGCCTCGCTGGTCATTGCCATGCTCATGCCCATTCTGGGCGCACTTGCCGACTACGCGGGCAATAAGATTAAGTTCTTCATGGGCTTTTTCCTGACCGGCCTGGTGCTTTGCCTGGCGCAGGCCATCCCCATGTCGGCCATGGCTTTTTTGACCGTCTATGTGCTGTGCACTATCGGTCTTAACTCGTCCATGACGTTCTACGACGCCATGCTGCCCGATATCACCACCGACGAGCGCATGGATGCTGTGTCCAGCTCGGGCTATGCCTGGGGCTATATCGGCTCCACCGTGCCGTTCATCATTTGCCTGGCACTCATCATGGGCGGTCCGGCCTTGGGCATTCCCACCATGCTCGCCACGCGCCTGTCGTTTATCATCACCGGTGCCTGGTGGCTCATCTTTACCCTGCCGCTCATTCGCACCTATAAGCAAAAGTACGGTCGCGAGCGCGGTCCCGAGGACACTATCGGTCACATCGTGGGCGGCGTGCTTTCCGAGGTGGGACACACCATGCGTGAGATTGCCCACAACAAGACCGTGCTGGTCTACATGATCGCCTTCTTCTTCTATATCGACGGCGTCCACACGGTCATCTCCATGGCCACCAGCTACGGTTCGGCCTTGGGCATCGATTCGACCCAGCTGGTGCTGGCGCTGCTCGTCACGCAGTTCGTGGCTTTCCCGTCCGCCATTATCTACGGCAAGCTCGCCGGCCGCGTGGGCACGCTTAACATGATCATGGTGGCCGTCGCCGCCTATATGGGTATCGTGCTCTTCGCTGCGTTCTTCCTTAAGACCGCCTTCGAGTTCTGGGTGCTTGCCATCCTCGTCGGCCTGTTCCAGGGCGGTGTGCAGGCGCTCAGCCGCAGCTACTTTGGCCGTATCATCCCCAAGGAAAAGTCCAACGAGTACTACGGCTTCTTTGATATCTTTGGCCGCTATGCAAGCGTTATGGGCACCTTCCTGGTGTCGGTTGTCACCTCGCTGACCGGCAACCCCTCGCTGGGCGTCCTGTCCATCGGCGTGCTGCTGGTGGTGGGTTTTATCCTGCTGGTTCGCCTGTCTCGCATGGCCCAGCCGGCATAGCGAGGAAAAACGAGTGCCGGGCGGCTATTGTGCCTATCCGCGGTACTCCTTTGGGGTTATCCGCAATAAACATTCTGACTTCCGAACAATGATTAGCCCAAGTGGGTATGATGGAGTCAGCTAGGTCGCGGG
>URBA01000218.1 GCA_900545905.1 uncultured Collinsella sp. | reverse complement strand
TGTGTATAAGAGACAGCGCCCGAGTCGATGGTCTCCAGGCGGTTGATGGTGCGGCACATGGTCGACTTGCCCGAACCCGAGGGGCCAATCACGACAACGACCTCGCCGCGGTCGACCGAGAGGTTGATGTCATTGAGGACATGCAGATCGCCGTAGTGCTTATCGACATGCTTGAGCTCGATGAGCGGCTGGTTGCCGGAAGCGGAAGTGCTCTGTGCCATAATGCTCGGCTCCTTATTCCTAGAAAGCGTAAATCGTTAGTGGATGATGGTTGCGCCGGTCTTGTGCGAAACGTAGATGGCGGCCTTATTAATCGCGACGTTGATGAGAATGTAGATGACCGCGATCACCAGGTAGACCGACACGAGTGCGTCATAGTTGGTGATAAGCACGCGGGCGTTCTGCATCAGGTCGGGGTAGCTCACCACGTAGGCGACGGTGGTGTCCTTGACTACGACCACGAGCTGCGAGATCAACGACGGGATAATAAAGCGAATCGCCTGGGGCAGCACGATTTTAAAGGTTATTTTGGCCTTGGAGAGGCCGAGTGCCTGGGCCGCCTCGACCTGACCACGCGGCACGGCGTTGACGCCGGCGCGGAAGATCTCGGCCAGTACGCCGGCCGCGGCGAGCGCGACGGGCAGCGTGAGCATCCAAAACGACGGCAGCGCGATCTTGTACTGCGGAAGCACCAAAAAGAAGAAGTAGATAAACAGCAGGCTCGGCACGCCGCGGAAGAAATCGGTGAGCACGCGGCAGACTAGCTGCAGCGGTTTGATGTCGCTCGTGCGGCCGAGCATGAGGGCCAGGCCCAGCACCAGCGCGATGGCGCCCGCGGTGAGTGCGACCTTAACGGTGCCCTCAAAGCCGGCAAGCAAGAACTTCCAGGTGGTGAGGTGCGTAAAGAAATACCAGTAATGGACCGAAAGCTGGCCGGTCACATAAAAGCGCTGCAGCACGAGGACGACGAGTGCGGCCACGGCAACGAGCGAGATGGCGGTGCCAATGCGAATCTTGGCGCGCATCTTGGGGCCGGGAGCCTCGTAGAGCGCATCGCGCATGGTGAGCGCGGGGGAGGAGTGCTTGCTCATCGGAGGATCCTCACCTTCTTATCGATGTAGTTGCCAATGTGGCTCACCACAAAGGCCGTGCCCAGGTAGCCGAGGGCCGAGATAAAGAACGCGGCGACGCCACCGAGCGAGCGCGTGTTGATGTAGCTCACCACGCCGGTGAGCTCCTGCGGTTGAAGCGGCACCTGGCTACCGAGTGCGGTGGTGAGCATGACGGCGATAAAGAGGTTCGTCATGGGCAGCACGCTCGAACGCAATGCCTGCGGAATCACAATCTTGGCGAGGATGCGGCTGAAGCTCATGCCGAGCGAACGGGCTGCCTCGACCTGGCCCACGCCCACGGTGTTGATGCCGCTCATAAAGTTCTCGGACCCAAAGGCCGAGCCCAACAGCACCGTGGCGACGATAACGCAGGTGCGATAGGGCAGGACGACCTTGAGCGGCGGCAATGCGTAGACGACGATAATGAGCAGCGCGATGCCGGGGATATTACGGAAGACCTGGACATATAGGTCGCCAAAGACGCGCAGTGGCTTGAGCGGCGACACGCGCATCACGGTGACGGCGACGGCCAGCACCATGGCGATGGCAAACGACTCAAGCGTCATGCCCCAGGTTGCTAGTAGCGCGTCGATATAGTTCTGGCCATAGAGCGACCAGAGCTCGGAGAGACTCATGCGGACCTCCCGCCGATAAGGAAAGGGGCTCCCGTGTGTACGGAAGCCCCGACAACTCAGTGAGGAAACAGTTTACCGCAATAAAGCGCATCATGCGTTTCCATATGGTTTCGTTGCGGTCGTTACGAGGCTCGCTGCCTAGGCGCCGATCTCGGGCAGCTCGGGAACATTGGTGTCGCCCGTACGGTCGCCGATGCAGATCTGCCACAGCTCGGTCCAGGTGCCGTCGTCCTCGATCTTCTTAAGGAAGTCGTTAACGAAGGCGACGCCGTCGGAATCGAGCGGCAGGCCGATGCCATAGGGCTCCTTGCTGCCGAAGGGCTTGCCGGCGATCTTGTACTTGCCGGGCTCGCGGACCAGCGCGCTCTGCTGCATGTTGTTATCGATGACGTAGGCGTCAACACGGCCCTGCTGGAGTGCCTGGCGGGCCTCCTCGTCGGTCTTGAACTCCTGCTGGCTGGCCTTGGGGGCGAACTCCTCCAGGATGGCAGGGCCGTTGGAGCCGGACTGGACGGCGACGTTCTTATCGGCCAGGTCGTCGACGCCCTTGATGTCGTCGTTGTCGGCGAGCACCAGGATAGCCTGCTGGGTGTAGTAGTAGGGGCCGGCGAAGGAGACGAGCTTCTTGCGCTCGTCAGTGATGGTGTAGGTGGCAAAGACAGCGTCGACCTGGCCGTTCTGCAGGACGGACTCGCGCGTGTCCGAGGTCACCTGGGTGATCTCGACCTTGTTCTCGCCCAGAATGTAGTTGGACAGGAGCTGTGCGATACCGGCGTCGAAGCCGCGGGTCTGACCGTCTTTCTCGTTGAGGAGGGAGAAAAGTGTGGAGGTCTGAACGCCACCGATCTTAAAGACACCGGCGTCCTTGACGGCCGTGGCCCAGGTGCTGGCGGCGATGGCGTCGTCATCGGCCTTGGGGCCGTTGTCGACGAGCTTGTCGAATGCCTTGGCGTCGAGCGTGGCGGAAACTTCGGTATCCTTGGAGCTCTTGGAGGAACCGGCGGCGGAACCCTTGTCGGCCTCGGCGCTGGTGTCGGAGCAGCCGGCAAGACCAAGGCCGGCGACGGTTGCGAAGGTGGCGGCAACGAAGCCGCGGCGGTCGAGAACGACCTGCTGGGAGAGGTTCTTGCTCATGGGAGAACACCTTTCTCAATAAAATCCCTAGCGGTTGAGTAGAGTTATACCCTATCCCGCTCAAATAGGTCAACACGAAATAACTCAGAAACATACTTACCTTATAGGTTATTGTACCTACTAAAAAGGGACAGGTTTATTTTAGTAGGTTTTATCTGGGGAAACGTCGATTATTACGGCTGAGATAGCGTTTTGCCGACGGCATGATCGCTCGCAGCGGTCGCTATAATGGCGGCAACGCGACGCATATATAAGTAAGGAGATCGCGTATGAACGGTTATTCGTTTTTCGCACCGACCAAGGTGTTGTTTGGTGCGGGCAAGTTGAGCGAATTGGGTGCGCAGAAGCTGCCCGGCACCAAAGCGCTCATCGTTACGACCGGCGGCAACTCGGTCAAGCGCTTTGGATACTTAAGGCGCGTGGAGGCTGAGCTCGAACGCGCCGGCGTGGCGCACGAGCTGTTCGATCGCATTGAGCCTAACCCGCTGCGCGATACCGTCAACGCGGGTGGCTGGGTGGCGCGTACCCATGGCTGCGACTTTGTCCTGGCGCTCGGCGGCGGCTCGGTCATGGAC
>URBA01000217.1 GCA_900545905.1 uncultured Collinsella sp. | reverse complement strand
TCTACACTTCTAGCTTCGTCGGCAGCGTCAGATGTGTATAAGAGACAGGAGCATGACCGTTCGATCTTTACCGACTACGACCTGGAACAGCGCCGCGACGCGCTATACCCGCCGTTTGTTCGCCTGGTCAACATCTTGGTGTGGTCGGCGAACCGAGACGACGCGCAAGACTACATCGGGCGCATTGCAAAGCTTCTTAAGCGCCGCTGGCATGCCGCCGCGCCCGACTTTTTGCGGGCGGGGAGTGCCGTGCCGCAGGTGCTTGGCCCGGCTTCGTGTGTAATCGAGAGAGCCAAGGACCGTTACCGCTTCCATCTGCTTGTGAAGTCGCCCGTGGGGTACCATGTCTCTGATGATATCGACGCCTGCCTCAAAGAGGTGGGCTCCGTGCGTGGCGTGAGCGTGAGCGTTGACGTCGACGCCTATGATTTGATGTAACAACCCGAAAGGATGGCCATGGAAGCCAACGGAATCGTACTTTCGCCCGACCCTCGTCTGCGCCAGGAGTGTGCCGTCATCGAGGAAATCACCCCTGCGATCGAGGCACTTGCCGAGAAGATGAAGAAGATGATGTTTGAGAACGGCGGGTGCGGCCTGGCTGCTCCGCAGATCGGCGAGCTCATTCAGCTCGTCACCATCGACTGCGACTACAGCGACAAGAATGACTATGATCCGTACGTGCTTATTAATCCCGTCATTGTTGAGCAGAGTGACCATCTGGTGCCCTTTAGCGAGGGCTGCCTTTCCATCCCTGGCATTAGCTGCGAGATCGAGCGTCCCGACCATGTCGTCGTCGAGGCGTACGACTTGGACGCCAACCTGATTCGCTACGAGGCCACGGGCGATCTGTTCTGCGTGTGCCTGCAGCACGAGATCGATCACCTGCACGGCAACACCATGTTTGAGCGACTGAAGCCGATGCAGAGGATCAAGGCGGTCAAGGAGTACCAGGACGCCCTGGCCCGCGGCGCTCGACCGGGCGAGACCGAATAGGTTAATTGTCCGTCCCTGGGATGGGGCCCACACATATCATCCCGTGCTCAAACATTCTCGCTGCGCTGCGAAACTGCGCGCGGGACGATATGTGTGGGCCCATCCCAGGGACTACGTTGTCGCTCTTCGTTTCGCCCGGGTGCCGTCGGGCCAGGGAGGGGCGTCTTCGCTGATAGGTGCTTTGTTGGGAGGGCTGCTTTTATGCGGCTCTTTCTTTGTTTTTGGGTATATTTGTTTCTGTTGAACTATTCTTGCGGCTGGGCGCGCTTGCGACCAAGAACGCTTTTTTGTAGCCGTCTCGGCTCGTTATTGAGAGGAGACTAACGTTTTATGCGTATTGTGTTTATGGGTACGCCTGATTTTGCTGTGCCTTCTTTGACTTCGCTTGTTGAGGCTGGGAATGAGATTGCGCTTGTTGTTACTCGTCCTGATGCTGTTCGCGGGCGTGGTAAGAAGCTGGAGCCGTCTCCTGTTAAGGCTAAGGCGCTCGAGCTTGGTCTGCCTGTTGTTGAGGCTAATCGTATGACGCCTGAGGTCGTTGAGGCGTTTAAGGCTGCCCAGGCTGACATTTTCTGCGTGGCTGCCTATGGTTGCATTTTGCCGGATGACGTGCTGCATATGGCGCCGCTTGGTATTGTGAATGTTCATGCGTCCTTGCTGCCTCGTTGGCGTGGGGCTGCTCCCATTCAGCGTGCGATTCTCGCTGGTGATGAGGTTGCTGGCGTTTCTATTATGCGTATTGGACATGGCGTTGATACCGGCGCTTATTGTGCCCAGGCGTCTACGTCGGTTGCCGGTAAGCATGCCGAGGCGCTCACGATGGAGCTTAGTGAGCTTGGCGGCAAACTGCTTGCCGATACGCTTCCTTCTCTTGCCGATGGCACCGCTGTGTGGACTGAACAGGATGAGTCGCTCGTCACTCATGCTGCCAAGATTTCTAAGCAGGAGATGCGTTTGGATCCTCAGATGGCGGCGCTTGATTGCGTGCGTCATGTGCTTGCCTCGTCCGACACCGCTCCCGCTCGTTGCGTGATTGCCGGCAAGACCGTGCGTGTGCTCGATGCTGCCCCTGCCGACGTGTCGCTTGGTGAGGGCGCCGTTGCCGTTAAGAGCAAGCGCGTCTACCTGGGCCTGTCCGATGGCGCGGTTGAACTGCTCGAGGTTAAGCCCGATGGCAAGCGCGCTATGGCTGCTTCTGCCTGGGCTGCCGGCCTGCAGGGTGTCGATCTTACGTGGGGTGTTTTGTCGTGAGTAAGCTGTCTCCCGCGCGCAAGCTTGCGCTCGATGTGCTGATGGAGGCCGATCGCCGCGGTATGTACGCACGCGACGTGCTCTCGTCTCGTGCTTCGGCCAAGGCCATTGACCAGCGCGATTCTGCTTTTGCGGCTCGTTTGGCACTTGGCGTTGCAGCCACTCAGGGCATTTTGGACGAACTGCTCGACCAGTTTCTCGATAAGCCCAAAAAGGTCGCGCCTCGTGTGCGCATGGCGCTTCGTATCTCGGCCTTTGAGATGCTCTATCTGCATACGCCGGGTCGTGTTGCGGTGAGTCAGGGCGTTGAGCTCGTGCGCAGCGGTGCTAAGTCAGCCGCTGGTTTGGCCAATGCCGTGCTGCATAAGGTCGCGGACAACGTTGAGGATTTTGCCGCCGCAGCGGATGCCGATGAGTCCGAACGTCGTCTGGTTCGCCTGTCGCGCCTGATGGGTCTGCCGCGCTGGCTTTGTGCTCGCATTATGGCATCGTTCGACACACCCGAGGGCGCGCTCAACTTTGCCGGCAATCTGGCGCCTGCGCCGCTGGCTTTGCACGAGAACGCCTTTGCAACCAAACCCGATCCGTACATTTCGCAGCTTGTGGCACCCGTGTTTCCGGGCTGCCATGCGCCGGTCGATGCGCATGTCACGGTTGCGTCCGGCGTGTTTGAGCGCGCTGCTGCCGTTGCCTCAGACCTTAACGCCCAGCTCATCGCCACTGCGGCGACGCGTCCCGGGCGTTGCTTGGAGATTGGTGCCGGCCGCGGCACCAAGACCTATGTGATGATGTGCCAGGCCAAACGTGCTGGGTACGAGCGCCAGCATACCGCGCTCGATTTGCACGAGCGCAAGTGCGACCAGAATCTCGCGCGTCTGCGCAAGGCAGGCATCCAGGGTGTTCGCACGGTCTCGGGCGATGCCTGCGAGCTCAATGAGGTGCTCACGTCCTTTGATGCCATGCTTGGCAAACCTGCCCTGTTCGATACAGTTTTTATCGATGCCCCGTGCTCGGGCACCGGAACCATGCGCCGTCATCCCGAGATTCCGTGGCGTCTGACCGAAAACGATGTGACGGTTGAGCTGCCCAAGTTGCAGTTGACGATGCTCAAGGAAGCCGCCGCGCGCGTGGCTGCCGGCGGTGAGCTCATCTATGCCACCTGCTCGGTCTTTGACGAAGAGAACACACAGGTCGTGGATGCTTTCTTGGCCTCTGCCGAGGGT
>URBA01000216.1 GCA_900545905.1 uncultured Collinsella sp. | reverse complement strand
GTACCGCAAGATGCGCGAGATATCGCGCTGGCAGGATGATCCCAAGGGCGGCGCGGGGCGTTGGCTATCAGAGGCGGAGCTTTTTTACCGTCAGGGCTTACTGATGGCCGACTTCGAAGACGATTGTCCCTACAACGGCACGTTTAAGTCGTACTTTCCCACCTACAACGCCATGAGCGATCGACAACTGCGCGGCTACTTTACCTGGCGCGCCCAGGTGCGCCGCAAAAAAGTGGAAGAGACGTCCACGTCCTTCGCCTTTTTATATCTCTACGAGCTCATCTGCGGCATCGGTGTAGACAATCCGCTCGACGGCTTCCGCAAAATCAAAGCCTTTTGGGAATCATACCGAGCTTATGAGCCCGGCATCGACCGGTTCGCGCGCGTATGGCTGCAGGACTACGCCGTATTCCACGGGCTCGATCCCAAACTGCTCAGCGATTCCAAAACGGTCTTATTTGATAAGGCGCTCATTGAGCTGCGCCGTGCGGCACGCGATATCGAGCCCTTGCCTACACCCGCTACACCAGCAACCAAACGCCGCAAATCCTCCGAGCCGACCCTCCCCCTGCCGCCCGATGAGGCGCGCGAGGAGCGACTGATGGCTGCGATCAATGCGCTGTCGACCTACAACCTGGGCAACTCAAGGATCAACCATGCGCACCATCGCGACCTGCGACACGTGGCTTGCGCCGTCTATGTCCGCATGGCCCGCTACTATGACACGCACCGAAAGAGTGGCATTGTGGCGAGCCTGTTTGGGGAGGAGACGGCCATGCCTTATACCATGTTTGCCTCGGCCGTCTTCTTTGCCCCCGAGCGCCACAAGGACTGCGAATATCGTCTGGACCCCATCCATATCTACCGTTGCCAAAACGGCTTTTGGGAATGCATGCGCATCCACGGCAGCAGACAAAAGAGCAGCAAGCTCGGCGAGATGATGCGTGCCTGCGATCAGCGCTTGCGCTTGGCGTTGGATCCCGCTCATCCCCTTAAGGAAGAAAAGGTTCCCAAATATCTGGCCAAGATCATCGACGATGAGATTGTGGCCTGGCTTTCGTGGGACGCTGCACACCAGCCCGTCAAGATCGATATCGACCTGAGCCAGCTGGGGCATATCCGAAACGCCGCAGCACAGACGCGCGAGGCGCTTTTGATCGACGAGGAGCGCGAGGACGATGCGCTTACGGAAGCCGCGGAAGCAGATTCTGGGCAACCGGAAGCCGAACCCGCGGCAAACATGATTGCCGAACCGGCCGCAGCGTCCACGCAGCAGAATGAGGCTGACGAGCCGACCATCTCCACCGAGCAGTTTGGTGTCGTGGCCCCGCTCCTCGCGCCCGAGCCCACACCCGCAACGCCCATGTCCGCCGGCACCGCATCCGCACTCGCCCACGCCGCAGAAGACTATCTTCGTGCGTTGCTCGAGCAGAACGCGGCGCAGGCAGCATCGGCTGTGGAGAGGTCGGGCCAGAGCGAAGACATGCTTGTCGACAACATCAACGAAGCGCTCTTTGACCTCGTGGGCGACACCGTTATTGAATTCGGCGCGGCGGGACCGCAGATAATCGAGGACTACGAAGCAGACGTGAGAGGATATCTAGACCATGAGTGATACCACATCCACAGCACCCCGTGTGCCCAAGCGCGTCGCCGCCGTCATTCTCAACTCGCTCAAGGGCGGCGTCGTCCCGCGCATCGGCCTTCCCTACATCACCGTGGGACGCGAGGTCGAGATCCGCGCCCTGCTCACCGACCTGAGCCTCATAGCCGATGGCGGCGCAAGCTTCCGCTTTTTGGTCGGTCGCTACGGCGCCGGCAAGAGCTTTTTGCTCCAAACCATCCGTACGCACGCCATGGGTGAGGGCTTCGTCGTCGCCGATGCCGACCTTTCGCCCGAGCGTCGCCTGCAGGGCGGTCAGGGGCAGGGTCTGGCCACCTATCGCGAGCTCATCCGCAATATATCGACCAAGACGCGCCCCGAGGGCGGCGCGCTCAACCTTATCCTGGATCGCTGGGTCGCCTCGTGCGCCAATACCGACGAGTCAGCCGTTAATGCCCAGCTTGCCCCGCTCGAGGAGATGGTCCACGGTTTTGACTTTGTCCGCATGCTTCGTCGCTATCGCACGGCCGTCTCTGAGGGCGACGAAGAGAGCATGAGCCGCGTGACCAAATGGATTCGCGGCGAGTACCGCACCAAGAGCGAGGCACGCGCCGAGCTGGGCTCCTCGACCATCATCAGCGACGACGACTGGTACGACTACATCAAGCTCATCGCGCGCTTTTTGGTCTGCAGCGGCTATAAGGGCATGCTGGTGCTCATCGACGAACTCGTAAACCTGTACAAGATCCCCAACGCCATCACGCGCCAGTACAACTACGAGAAGATCCTGACCATGTACAACGACACACTGCAAGGCAAGGCACAGTACCTGGGCATGATCATGGGCGGCACGCCAACCTCCATCGAAGACCGTCGACGCGGCGTATTTTCCTACGAGGCTCTGCGCAGCCGCCTCGCCCAGGGCCGTTTTGCACGCGAGGACCTCAAAGACATGCTCGCACCCATCATTCGCCTGCAGCCGCTCACCTATGAGGAGCTGCTGGTGCTCATCGAAAAGCTCATGCAGATCCATGCCGGCTACTTTGGCTGGACGCCTACGCTTACCGAGAACGACCTGGTGGACTTCCTCAAGATTGAGTTTGGCCGCGTGGGAGCCGACACGCACCTGACGCCCCGTGAGGTCATCCGCGACTTTATCGAGTTGCTCGATATCCTGTGCCAAAACCCCGATGCCGACGTGGCCGAGCTGCTGCAAAGCGTCGGCGGCGACACACTGGCACCGGCCAACGAATCGCCCACATCATCCGACGATCGCAACTTCGCCGAATTCACCATCTAACCTGCCAAAAAGGGACAGGTTTATTTTGGCAGGTTTTATCTGGGCAAACGTCGAGGCAGTAATGCAGCAAGCCACTGCCCACCGCGTTGAGAGATTCGTTTTTGAAAGGAGGCCCCGTGAACGCCTTTGACCGCTACGCCCCGTTTATCCAAGACTTCATCTACTCCCACGATTGGGAGAGTCTGCGCTCTATCCAGGTTGCAGCGGCAGACGCCATCTTTAATACGCAGGACAATGTGCTCCTGACGGCATCCACAGCTTCCGGCAAAACCGAGGCAGCCTTCTTTCCCATCCTGACCGAGTTTTGGGAGAACCCGCCCGCAAGCGTTGGCGCCCTCTACATCGGCCCCCTCAAGGCACTCATCAATGATCAGTTCGTCCGCCTCAACGACCTATGCGAAGAGGCCGATATCCCTGTCTGGCACTGGCATGGCGATGTCTCGCAGTCGCACAAGGCCAAACTCATCAAAAAGCCGAGCGGCATCCTTCAGATTACGCCCGAATCGCTCGAGGCGCTCCTGATCCATAAGCACATGGCGATCCCGCGCATGTTTCTGTCTCTTATACACATCTGACGCTGCCGACGAAGCTAGAAGTGTAGAT
>URBA01000215.1 GCA_900545905.1 uncultured Collinsella sp. | reverse complement strand
ACGAGATGCAGCGTAGTCTCGTGGGCTCGGAGATGTGTATAAGAGACAGCCTTCTGCGTGTCCGGCAACATCCAGCACGCCTTTGGCACGCGTAGCCTGACCAAGATCCAGGGTGTCGTCGAGGTTGCCCCCGCAACCGCCGCGCTCGCCGTCCTGGCGCTGCTCGGTCTTGGCGCCTTCCCGCCCTTTGGCATGTTTATCTCCGAGTTCCTGACTTTTGTCGCCGGTGTTACCGCCGGTCCCATGTGGCTGGTCGTCGTGGTCGCCCTCGGTCTTACCGTGGCCATCTCTGCGCTCACCCGCATCGCACTCAAGTCGGTATTCGGCCATGCACCCCAGGGCATGGGCAAGCATGAGGCCCCAGCGCTCATGCTTATCCCCGAAATCATCCTGGCTGTCATGATCTTGTGGTTTGGCATCGCCACCCCGCTGCCTCTCGTACACGGTGTGGAGACCGCGACCGGCATCGTACTCGAGCAGAGCACCGAGGAACTTCACGCGACGCCGATGTACCGCGCTGTGTTCGGTACCGAGACCGCTCAGAGCGAGGTGGAGTAACGAATGATTGAAACTGAGAACAAGGTGTATGCCCGTCGCTGCGAGAGCCATGTCGAGGCCCTGCGCCGCGCCGTTCCGGGCTGCATCGAGAAGGTCGAGTGGCAGTGTGAGGACCAGCTGACGATCACCGTCAAGCAGGACAAGCTGCCCGAGGCCGTCCACTACCTGTACTACGAGCGCTACGGCTGGATTCCCGTGATCATCGGCAACGATGAGCGCAGCCTGTGCGGCCGCTACGCCGTGTACTACGTCATCTCCATGGAGGGGGAGGACCCCGGCTGGGTGACTGTGCGCACCGAGGTCGATCCCGCCAAGATGACGTTCCCGTCTGTGACGCCGTTCGTCCCCGCCTGCGTGTGGGGCGAGCGCGAGCTGCGCGATATGTTCGGCCTGATCCCCGAGGGTCTGCCCGATCGTCGTCGCCTGGTGCTGCCCGATGACTGGCCCAGCGGCCTGTACCCGCTGCGCAAGGACTCCATGGACTACCGCTTCCGTCCCGCTCCCGCGAGCGACATGGAAAACTATGAGTTCTTGGCCGATACCAAGGGCAAGGAGACCACGCTCGTCCCCATGGGCCCGCTGCACATTACCTCCGACGAGCCCGGCCACTTCCGCCTGTTCGTCGAGGGCGAGACGATCGTCGACGCCGACTACCGTCTGTTCTACGTGCACCGCGGCATGGAGAAGGTCGCCGAGACGCGCCTGAACTATGACGCCGTGACGTTCCTCGCCGACCGCATCTGCGGCATCTGCGGCTGCGCCCACTCGGTGGCCTATGCCGAGGCCGTCGAGCGCGCCCAGGGCATTCATGTCCCGCCGCGCGCCCAGTACATCCGCGCCATCATGCTCGAGGTCGAGCGCCTGCACTCGCACCTGCTCAATATTGGCCTCGCATCGCACTACACGGGCTTCGACTCCGGCTTCCAGCAGTTCTTCCGCGTCCGCGAGAAGTCCATGGACCTGGCCGAGAAGCTCTCCGGTCACCGCAAGACCTACGGCCTCAACGTGATCGGCGGCGTGCGCCGCGACATCCTGGCCGAGCAGAAGCTCTCCACGCTCACGACCATCCACCAGCTGCGCTCCGAGGTTCAGGAACTCGTCGACGTCTTGCTCTCCACGCCCAACTTTATTGAGCGTACGAGTGGTATCGGCATTCTGGACCGCAAGATCGCACGCGACTTCTCGCCGGTCGGCCCGCTCATGCGTGGCTCGGGCTATGCCCGCGACGTGCGCTTTGACCATCCCTTCGACGGCTACGCCGATCCGGACGTCCAAAAGATGCACGCCGCCACGGCTGACACCTGCGATGCCTTCGGCCGTACCGCCGTTCGCATCCAGGAGGTCTACGATTCGATCGACATGATCGAGACCATGCTCGAGAACTGCCCGTCGGGCCCCATCCTTACCACGGATTGGGAGTACACCCCGCACAAGTACGCCATCGGCGCCACCGAGGCACCGCGTGGCGAGGACGTGCACTGGGCCATGCTCGGTAATAACCAGAAGTGCTACCGCTGGCGCGCAAAGGCCGCCACGTACAGCAACTGGCCGGTCCTGCGCTACATGTTCCGCGGCAACACCGTGGGCGACGCGGCGCTGATCGTCGGCTCGCTCGACCCGTGCTACTCCTGCACCGACCGCGTGACGGTGACCGATGTCGCCGCCAAGCGCGACCACGTGCTCGACAAGGAGCAGTTCGAGAACGTCTGGCGCGACAAGTCGCCGCTCGCGGGCGAGGGCACCATGGCCGCTCCGCTCGATGAGGAGGCGCTCTAATATGCTGAAGCTTTGGAAGGTTAACGCCAAGGCCGGCGACGCGACGGTCAAGTACCCGTTTGCGCCGTTCCCCACCAACAAGGACATGCGCGGCAAGCCCGAGCACAATGCCGAGCTTTGCATCGCCTGCGGTGCCTGCGGCGTGGCGTGCCCGGCCGATGCCATTCGCATGGACACCGACCTTGCGGCCGATACCATCACCTGGTCGATCGACTACGGTCGCTGCATCTTCTGCGGCCGCTGCGAGGAGGCCTGCCCCATGGAGGCCATCAAGCTCACCGAGGAGTTTGAGCTGGCCGTCATGAGTAAGGACGACCTCACCAGCAAGAGCGTCTATACGCTCGAGCACTGCTCGCGCTGCGGCAAGCCGTTTGCCCCGCACAAGGAGATCGACTATGCCAAGCGCCTGCTGCAAAAGGCCGGCGGCATGGAGGCCGAGCAGGCTGCCCGTACCGTCGGTATGTGCCAGGAGTGCAAGCGCGAGCTCGACGCCCTGCGCGCCGCCTCGGCCGTAAAGACCGGCAACGCGCGCGGCATGGCTGCCAACGAGACGCTTGCGTCCGGTGAGCCCCAAGGCCCCGGCATGGAGTATCTGGGCGGCCACGGCGTGAACCCGGAGTATGTCGACCGCGAGCTCAACCCCGATGCGCCCGAGATTCCCGCCGGTCCGGCACCGGTCGAGGGCATCATCATGGATTTTGATACGAAGGAGGAGTAACCATGGCCGAACCCACGCTTTTGCCCGAGCGGCTTCAGTACCGCCCGACCAAGATCGAGCTCGACGAGAGCATCGAGAAGGCCAAGGCGACCCTTCTTAAGAAGATCAAGCGCTCGGTGTACGTCTACCGCGTTGACTGCGGCGGCTGCAACGGCTGCGAGATCGAGATCTTCGGTTCCATCACGCCCGTCTTCGACGTCGAGCGCTTTGGCATCAAGGTCGTGCCCTCGCCCCGTCACGCCGATGTGCTGCTGTACACCGGTGCCGTGACGCGTGCCATGCGCATGCCGGCCCTGCGCGCCTTTGAGGCCGCACCCGATCCCAAGATCGTGGTGTCCTATGGCGCGTGCGGCTGCACCGGTGGCATCTTCTACGACAACTACTGCGTCTGGGGCGGCACGGATAAGATTCTGCCGGTCGATGTCTATACTGTCTCTTATACACATCTCCGAGCCCACGAG
>URBA01000214.1 GCA_900545905.1 uncultured Collinsella sp. | reverse complement strand
CCTACCGGGAGTAGCCCCGACGGTTGACAAAACTATAGGAACACCCAATGACTAGTCATTTTTTGTCTAGTCGTTGGGGACACTCTTTGCGAGCGATTTGCTCGTTTGCCGACGTGTGGGCGCTCATTTGCCGACTTCTTGGGCTGTGGTCACCTGTTGTTTCTGTGGTGGCTGCGGGTATCTGGCTCAAAAGGGCGGGTGTGCCGTCTATGTTTACCTGCGGTTTTGTTGCAGTGCGCATTTTCGGTCAAGCATCCCGTCAAGTGTTTGGTCAGCAGTTGGTTTGCAGCCGGAGGCCTATTTTGTCCGTGCTGACAGTGGCTGCCCACCCTCCTCGTAAGCTCAAATTGAGGTTCATCAGTTTGAGGAGGATGCCATGACTGACCACGCTTTTGACCGAGCAGAGCTGGCTGAAGCCGTCGGCAACGATATTGCCGACATGGCCCATTTTTGGATGCTGCGGAAGTTCCAGTTTTTGGAGCCGGCACGCGAACAGTTCGAGATCATTGTCGACCCGTGGCTCAGCTATTGCACCGAGCCTTCGCAAAACGAAATCATGGCCTACAACATGGCATTTACCGATTGGCTGCTCTTCGAGCGCCCCTATCGCCATGGCAAGACGCTGCTCGAGCTGTATGTTGACGAGCCGCCGGCATCGCTTTCGCCTGCCTCGCTCAAGCGGCTCGAGCAGGTACGCGACACGCAGTATTTCTCGCGCTTTGGCATTTTGGACAAGGATTCTGCGAACGGCATGGTTGCGCTGAAGGATACGCGCACCGACCGTCGCTTTGATGTCTACGACCCGCATATCGTGCAAAAGGAGCATTGGAGCGACGGCGCGATTGCGGTGCGCCTCGCCTGCGTCGACGATGTCTGGCTGGCGGCGGGACAGCTCTATCTGTATGACATCGCGCGCCTGAGTGACACGGCGGTCGATGGACCGGGCGCGGTGCATCCCGAGGATCTGCAGGACGGCTTTGACACCTCGTGCGTCAGCTTCTTTTTGCGCCTGGTCCGCGACATCATGGGCGCCCAGGGGCGGTACGTAAAGTCGCTCAATATCTACGAGCAGGAGTGGGAGTAGGGGGTGTGACTGGTGTCGCCTTACTGCCCTGACTTTGTCTCAATCTGTAACGTTTGGGGACAAAAACCGGTCTACCTGTTACAGAACGAGACGAATGCTTGGGCGCCGCTGGTTTGTCTAAATCTGTAACGTTTAGGGGCCTGGAGAACGTCTTACTGTTACAGATCGAGACGTTTGGCACCTGGCTGGGGGGGATGTCTCAATCTGTAACATCTACAGTCCAAAAATCGGTCTTCCTGTTACAGATCGAGGCGTTTGCCGACAGTGGCAGCGGTGACAATGGTCCATTTGTCCGATGTGGTGGTGATGAAAGTGTCTAATACCGTTTTTAAACACAAGCATGCAACACGTAACACCTTGGCGCGGAATAGGATGCTTGCCAGGCTCACGGAGGCGGCTGAACAAGGCGTGCTGCTTGTGACGCACGACAACGCCGAGCTCATGTGGCTGCGGCGCCATGTGGGTACAGACGATATTGCGGAGCCCGAATCTCACCTATTCTGTTTTCAGCATGATTGGGATGCATTGACGCTGACGGAGCGAGCACTGAGGACTATCAGAGGGCTTGCGGAATTTCATCCCGATTGGGCGTTTTGGGGATATGACGCCGCACTGATATGGGGTCTGGAGGTGCCGAATGATCTGCTCGGGCCGCGTTATCTTGTTAAGACAGGTTGCTCGGTGCCGCTGAGTGCAGGATGTCGGCTGTTGCGTCCGCAGGCGGCGGGTGCGCTTGAACAAGTCGACGGCGTGTGGGCGACGCCGTTTTGGCGCACGGTAGATGATTGCTTGCTGCGTGCGCCGTTCTCCTACGGGTTGGCGATTGCCGATTCTGCACTGCGGGCGAAAGGCGTATCGCGTGGGGATTTGTGCGAGCGCCTCCGCGTCGATTGTAAGGGCAGGCGAGGGTATCGCAGGGCACAGGTGATTGCGTCGTATGCGGACGGGCTGTCCGAAAACGGCGGCGAGTCTCGGTTCCGAGCGTTCTTTATTGCATATGGCTTTCCGGTTCCGGAGTTGCAGGTGGAGTTTCGCGACCCGCTCGATCCGGGCCAGGTGTTTCGCGTCGATTATTTTTGGCGGCTCGAGGATGGGACGTGCGTCATCGGCGAGCTCGACGGAAAGGGGAAGTACACCTTGCAGAACGGCGAGGGTCGGGAGTCGGTCGACCCATTCGTGGCAGAACGTCAACGGGAGTCCCATCTGACAATGCTCGGGCATAAGGTGCTTCGGTTTACGTTTGATGAACTCAAGAATCCGGGGAAGCTGGTCGAGAAGATGAGGCTGGCGGGTATTCCGCAGCGGGCTGATCTGGCTGTGGAATGGAGACGTCAGTGGTACGGGCGCTGAGAGGGTTTGTCTCGGTCTGTAACATCTTGGGGCTGTTTGGGCCCGTAATTATTACAGATTGAGATGAAAAAGTGCAGCCTCGACCGAATGTCTCAATCTGTAACATATGGCTGTCAAAATGCGGTCTATCTGTTACAGATTGAGATAAAGGGTGGGTATGCGACCGAAAGATCTTGTTCTGTAACATCTGGAGGCTCAAAGACGGTTCTCCTGTTACAGATTGAGATGTTTTGTATTCACCGCTGGGGAAGGGCTGCATCGACTCCCGTCCTCCCTCATATTCCCCTCCTTTCTCCGTTAGCCGATATGTCTGCAGCAACCCTGCTGGACTAGGCGATAATGAACAAATGTTCATGTTAATTGAGGGGGAGGAGCCCGATATGGCGTCTGCCGATCGTCCCACGTTGTTTATCAATGCGACCGTTCTGGATGGCTCGGAGCATATGGAGCCGCAGCCCGATATGGCTGTGGCCGTTGAACGCGGCGCCATCACCTGGATCGGCCCGAGTGCCGTGGCGCAGGCGCCTGCGGGTGCCGAGGTCATCGACTTGGCCGGTGCGTATCTCATGCCGGGTCTTATCAATATGCACGTGCATCTGTGTGGCTCGGGCAAGCCGGTCTCGGCAGGCGATGCAGGAGCGCTGATGAAGAAGCTCGACAACCCCGTGGGTCGTGCCATCGTCCGCCATATCCTCAAAGGCAGCGCCCAGCAGCAGCTGGCGAGCGGCGTGACTACGGTACGCGGCGCAGGTGACCCGCTGTTTGCCGACATCGCCGTGCGCAACGCCATCGACGCCGGTAAGTACCAGGGACCGCGCCTGGTGGCGCCGGGCACGGGTATTACGGTGCCGGGCGGCCATGGCGCAGGCTTGTTCGCGCAGGTAGCCAATAGTCCCGCCGAGGCAGCCGAGCAGGTGCGCGACCTGTATGCGCGCGGCGCCGACGTCATCAAGTTGTTCGTGACGGGCGGCGTGTTCGATGCGACCGAGGTGGGGGAGCCGGGTGTGCTGCGCATGCCGGTCGATGTCGCCGCGGCGGCGTGCAAAGCGGCGCACGAGGTCGGCCTTCCGGTTATGGCTCATGTCGAGAGCACCGAAGGC
>URBA01000213.1 GCA_900545905.1 uncultured Collinsella sp. | reverse complement strand
AGTTTGCCGCCTTGAGCGTCGTCGACCTGCAGCCCAATCTGTCGGGCCTTGGCGCGCGCCGCTGCGCGGGCGGTCTTTCCAAAACGGCGTCGCTGGCCGGTATCTTTGTGGGCTCGTGGCTGGTCTCCTTTGCCTCGATGGCGATCGCGATCGGCTACGTGCGCCTGGTTGTGGGCGTCGACTTTGGCGGGCGCGAGGGGCTGTGTCTGGTGGGCGGTGCCGCTTCCGCGCTTGCCGCCACGGGCTTGGGACTCTTTGTGGGCACGCTTCCCGTTAAGGGCGGCAAGGCATCCAAGTCGGGCATCCTCACAGGCTTTGCCACCACGTGCGCTTTGTTCGCTGGGCTCTACGGCGAACCGGCGATGGCGCTTGCCGATGACGTCGCCCGCGCCTGTCCGGCCGAGTGCTGGCTCAACCCCGTCAAGCTCATCTGCGACATGTTCAACCGCCTGTATTTCTTTGAGGACCTGGATCCTTTTGCCGTTCGCGCCGGCGCACTGGTCCTCATGGCACTGCTGTTCGTTGCCGCCGCCACGTTGATCTTTGGAAGGAGCCGCTATGAGCACCTTTAAGACCGCGCTTCGCATGGCGCTCGCTCACCCGTTCTACCTGCTCATCTACACGGTGTTCATTTCGCTGATGGGCGTATTCATCGCGGCATCGGTGAGCTGGAACTCGTCGCAGCTCACCGAGTACAAGCCCTACGACGCCAACGTGATCGTGGTCGACCGCGACAATAGCGACCTTTCGTGCGCGCTCACCAAGCACTTGGGGTCGCGCTTTGACCTGGTTACGAGCGTCGGCGACGACACGTACGATCTTGCGGACGCGCTCTCCAAGAGCAACAGCGCCAAGGGCAGCGCCGACTGCGTGTTCTTTATCCCGGAGGGGTTTGAGGACGACCTGATTGCGGCCGCCCGTGCGGGGGAGACCTTGCCCAAGCTCGACGTGACGTACGGCTCCGGCACCATGGCGGCGGCGCTTTCGTCTGCCGAGGCCTCGCGCTGGATCTCGCTCGCGGGCGCTGCGGCGGCGCTTGAGCCCACTGCCTCCAACGGCGACGTTGCCAAGGCCGCCGAACATGCCGCTGCAAAGCGCGCGGAGGTCCAGATCGAGCGGGTCAAGGTCGACTCGGCTGCTGCCGCCACGCTCGAGTCGTACTTCAACTTTGGCGCGTACGCGATTATCTCGTCGGTCATCGTATCGGTGGGGTTGGTGTTCTCGGGCATGAACGAGCCCGAGCGCGTGCGTCGTATGGATGCCGGCCCAATCTCCGAGCGCCAACGTTCGCTTGCCGTGTTTGCCGCCGCCGCCGTGCTCACCGTCTGCATCTGGTTTGTGTCGAGCATGATGGGTGTCGTGGGCTTTGCCGGCGCGGTCGCTGAGGTCGGCGTGGGTCGTGTGTGTCTGGCGCTGGCGGCGACGTTTGCCCTGGCGTGCACGCCCCTGGCCGTTGGCTTTGCTCTGTCGAGCCTGGGCGCGCGCGAGGAGCTGCTCAACGGCGTGGGCAACCTGCTCGGCATGCTCATGACGTTTTTGGGCGGCGCCTGGATGCCGCTGTCGCTCATGGGCTCGGCCGTGCAGACCGTGGCGCATTTTGTGCCGACATATTGGGTGAACGACGCGATCAGCAAGGCACTCGCCTCGGATTTAACGTCCACCGTGCTGGGCGACATCGCCTGCGACCTGGGCGTCACGGCACTCTTCGCCGTGGCCATCGCCGCCGCAGGCCTCGCCCTCGCACGCACCAAATCCCACGCCTAGCCACCTAGTCATTTAAGAACGTCCCCAATGACTGGTCTGAAATAAATCCCCGGCCTCGCTCCAAAATAGTTCGCCATGGTTTACTATTACGCTCATAAAGTAGTACGAGGCTAACAACGGGGGATACCATGGCAACGCAGGAAGCCTATGTCCAGGTGAAGGATCTCAAAAAGCATTACGGCGACGGTGATGCGCGCCTGACGGTACTCGATGGCATCGACACGTCCATCAACCGCGGCGAGATCTGCGTCATGCTGGGGCCCTCGGGCTCGGGTAAGTCGACCTTTCTCAACCTGATCGGCGGCCTGGAGGATGCCGATGCCGGCTCCATTCTGGTGGACGGCTGTGACCTCACGGTGCTCAAACCTACCGACCTGGGCGAGTATCGCCGCCGTGAGCTGGGCTTTGTCTTCCAGTTCTACAACCTGGTGCCCGACCTCACCATCAAGGAAAACATCGAGGTCACGGCATGCCTGTCCAAAAAGCCGCTCAACATTGACGACCTGCTACGCTCGCTGGGCCTCTACGAGCACCGCAACAAGTTCCCGCGCCAGGTTTCGGGTGGTCAGCAGCAACGCTGTGCCATCGGCCGCGCGCTCGTCAAAAACCCGGGTCTGCTGCTGTGCGACGAGCCCACGGGCGCGCTCGACTATAAGACGTCCAAGGAAATCTTGCAGCTCATGGAGGATGTCAATCACGAGTACGGATGCACCATCATCATCGTCACACACAACGCCGCCATCGCCCGCATGGCCAATCGCGTGCTGCGCCTGCGCGACGGGCGCATCGTCGAGGATGAGCTCAACGAGTCGCCCGTCGCGGCCGCCGAGCTCGATTGGTAGGCGGCGCCATGACACCTCTCGCAAAACGTCTCCCGCGCGAGCTGCGCCGCAATATCGGTAAGTACCTGGGCATCTTTTTGCTTATGTGCGGAAGCATTGCCCTTGCATCGGGCTTTTTGCTCGCGGCGCATTCCATCGGCTGCCTTATCGACGATATGCGCGATGCGTACGCGATCGAGGACGGCCGCGTGACCACCTCCTTCGAGGCCACCAAAGACCAGCTCAAGGCAGCCGAGGACGCGGCAGACGACGTCGGTGGCGTCACGCTCTACAAGAATTTCTCCATCGATGCCATCATCAAAAAGACCGCCGGCGACGATGGAACCAAGCGCACGCTGCGCACCTATGCGCACCGCACCAAGGTCGATATCGCGTCCTACTGCGAAGGCAGGCAGCCTAAGGCGGACGATGAGGTGGCAATCGACCTGTCTTCGCCACCAATAACAACCTGTCCGTGGGCGATAAAGTCGAGCTCGAGGGTCGCACCTACACCATCTGCGGCATCATGACCCAGCCCGATAGCCAGGCGCTGTTCCTCAACAATTCGGACTTTACGGTGAACACCATCACGTACGGTGTGGCCGAGGTCACCGACGCCGGCTTTGCCGCGCTTAAGGACGCCGGCGGCGCGCCTGCCTACACCTACTCCTTTACCTTTACCGATCGCGATCTCTCCACCGCGGATCGCGTCGATGCGGAGCAGGATATGGTGGAGGCGCTCACCGATGCCGACGCACGCGTGGATGACCTCATCGACGCCGATTCCAACCAGGGCATTGGCTACGCGCGCGACGACGTAGACGGCGACTCCATGATGTGGATGACGCTGCTCGACATCATCATCGTGATCATGGCGTTCGTCTTTGTGGTCCTTACCGACGCCACCATCGAGGAGGAGAGCGCCATCATCGGCACGCTGCTCGCCAGCG
>URBA01000212.1 GCA_900545905.1 uncultured Collinsella sp. | reverse complement strand
TCGGCGAGCGCGGTCATCTTCTTGCCGGTCTCGTAGAGCGCCTTGCCGTCCTCGAGATAGCCCTCCTGGTCGAAATGCATGATCTCGATCTTCTCGGTTTCCTTCATTTGTCTCTCCTTTCTGGGGTTGTTTCCACATCCCCCATGCCAACGGGCATCAAAACCCGCTTACATTCCGTAACACTCGGCCGCTTTGGCCTTAAGCGCATTGACTGACTCTTCGTAGCCCTCCGCCTTGACCTCCATTTGCTTGGAGACAGCATCGAGATACGGGTGAACGTCCCATGACTTCAGACGCTCGGCGATTATTGCCGCAATCGTCTGGAAGAACACGAGATTGGGAATTGCACTGAGCAGCGGAGCCACCTGAGGCACCACAACCTCGTGAGCCCTACCCTTGGGATGGGCCGTGAGCAGCACCGTTTTTGCCGTAACGTTCGATAGCGCATCGGCGATATTCGCAAGACGCTCCGACCCCTGCGGATCGTCGACAATAAACACCAGGTAGCCCGGAACAATCTGCATCTCGGGACCGTGGACGAACTCCTCGCCTTCGTGATGCATGGCAGGAATCTTGATGGTCTCGCTCAGTTTGAGCGCCGCCTCCTCGGCAACACCGTAGTTGGGGCCGTTGCCGACGACCATAGCGGGCGTGTGCTCAGAAAGCTCGAGCATGTGGTCTTGGACATATGCCTCGGCGGTCTTGCACATCACGGCATTAGCCTGGATAGCCTCGCGCAGGCCATCAAGACGCTGAGCAACGCCCTTGGCGTCAATCGTTCCGCGCGCCTGACCGCCGTAAATACCAAAGAGCACCAGGTACTCAACGAGAACCTCGACGCCCAGAGTCACAAAGTCCACCGACTCGACACCCACACCGTAGTCAAGAACGATGTCGGCGTGTTCCTTGATGGGTGCCTCGACGTTTGCCGTGAGCGCAACTGCAGCCATATCGTGTGCGCGCATGTAATCAAGAGCCGCGATCGTATTGGTCGAATAGCCACTCTGCGAAACGGCAATGTTGAGCGCATGCTGTGGATAGGTGTGTTCAAAATCGACGAAGGCCTCGGGCGTCACAACGGACACCTGCATCTGCAGCGTATCTTGCAGGAAATCGCGGGTGCAATCCGCAGCATGGCGCGACGAACCCGAAGCAACGATGCGCAGTGCGTCAAAAGAACCGGACTGGAAAATATCAACGAGCTGCGCTACCAGCTCAGACGAACGCTCGAGGTTCTCCCCCATACGCACATGGGCAAGCTGAACGTAATCGAGCATCTTCATCGTCTCACCTCGTTACAAATCATTAGTATTTGATAACAGTTACAGGTTACGGCTTTTTGATACCTCTTTGTCGATTAATTTATCCCCTTCGGCGAACGGTCGATTTTGAGCCATGTAAGGTTGTATATACAGTCGGTCAAATTGCCCAAACAGACCGGCTGTTACCGCGCGCGATGCAAAGCCCCAGCTAGTACGTATAGGTGTAGCCGCCCGTATCGCCACGATTGAAGGACTTTACATACTCGATAGCCTGACCGCTCGCGTCATAGCTCACGCATTCCAAAAGCAAAACAAGATCGCCCTGTTCCAGTCCAAGGAGGCCGGCATCTCGTGCGCCCAGTGCCTCGATATCGAGCTTTTCCTGTGCCATGACTGGCTTTCGGCCCAGCATCTCATAGGTCTCGTACAAACTGAAGACCGACACGTCAATATCTTCGATGGTTGGGAACAGCAGGCAGGGAATCAGCGCCGTCTCAATCGATACGGGGCTACCGTTTATGCAGTTCAGGCGTCGAACGGAATAGAGCAGGTCGTCCTCGGCGATGCCAAACAGGTCGGCGTAATATGGCCCCGCATAACGCTTGGAACGCGCGAGAATACGGACGGACGGCTCGCCGCCCGAAGCACGGACCGATTCACGGAAACCGACCGTGCGTTCAAAAAAAGCAGGTACTTTCTGCGCCACAAAGGCACCTTTTCCCCGAACACGGCGAATCTGCCCGCGTCGAACCAGCTCATCGACAGCGCTTCGGATGGTCAAGCGTGTCGTACCAAATTCCTCGGCGAGGTCTTTTTCGGACGGAATCATGGAACCCGTGGGATATGCACCGCGCTCGATACGTTCCTCGATGCAGCGTCGAATGCGCATATAAACCGGGGTGGCATCTACTGTTTCAGCCATTGTTCACCTGCCACGCTCCTCATGCCGTTCTCTTCGCCGTTATCGGCAAAGCGGAACTTTGTGGGCAAAATCACCGATTTGCAATGCTCCACAAAACGCATGTCCTTATCAAATTCGATCGAGCTCTCATAGAACACCGGCGTTCCCTCTTCTTGCTGGAGCAGCTCGGCCTCTTCGAAGTTCAAACGCGAGATGGAGATATGCTCACGTCCATGCTCAACGCGCACGCCACCTTCTTTGAGCAAGACATCGTAAAGGCTCTCACACTCAAAATCGTGCTCGGGAAGCGATGGGCACAGGGACAGGTTAACGTGAGCGGTCTCGATTGACGCCGGCTCGCCCTCAATAAGTCGAACGCGCTGCATGCGGAGCAAGGGAGCGCCTACAGCCACCCCAAGCTTGTCGGCAAGCGCCTCATCCGCCTCGATGGTCCCGGTGGAAACCAGACGAGAAGAGGGGTGCAGGCCGGCAGTCCGCACAGCATCGGAAAAGTTATACGTTTCCTGGAAGATGTTCAGCGGCTTGGGAGGACACACATACGTGCCCGATCCGCGACGGCTCTCGAGCGTTCCACACGAGATAAGCCGCGTGATACCGGCACGCAACGCCGTACGCGAAACGCCAATCTCTTCGCACAGCACGCGCTCGGCCGGCAGGCGATCGCCGCCGGCAAGCTGATGGTGCTGGATATACCAAAGAATTCCCTCAACAGCATGATCTTTGGGGGGAATTGCATAAGATTCGCCTGCCATTGCACAGACTCCTCATTCAGAAACGTATGCCGCCAAAATTAGGCCAGCCCTCCCATGGCATCAAATTCTGCCTTGATCTTCTCGGCGACATTCCGATACGACTTATATAGACTTGAATCGCGTTTGACTTCGTCGGTCATAACGGGAATCTCTAATTTGGAAACCTCGTCTTTTCCCGTCTGAACCGCCACAACAACGCCCATACCAAGACACATATTACGCTTGGCAGCATTTATTTTTGCTGCCTTGGCAGGATTTGCCAGGATACGCTGGGCAAATTCCTGTTTAGAGACCGCTTCTTCGGCCTCCGGATCGCCCGCCTCGGCCACTTCGCACTGCAACACGTCCGCATAGTCAAAAATCTTCGGCTCGCCGCCGCGCTGATGTACGGCCCATTTGCGATGCGTGGCATCCTGGTAGATAGCCGGCAAAAACGTAAACCGCGGCGGGTCCAAAATCGTATCCGTGATGGTAAACACATCGGGATCAAAGGCATCCTGCGGGTTTTTCTTCTTGAACAGCCCCATATCAGCCTCCCGTACTAGCATTAAACAACTCAACCTGAATCTGTCTCTTATACACATCTCCGAGCCCACGAGACTACGCTGCATCTC
>URBA01000211.1 GCA_900545905.1 uncultured Collinsella sp. | reverse complement strand
TTGTTGCCGAGCGTCAGTTGCCGCTGTCCGAGCATAGCATCGTATATGTGCTGGACCTGCTGCGCGGCCAGACCATCTCCTTTGAGCCCGCCTGGTCGCGGGGGATGACGACGCATCGCACCTACGACGTGGCGGTTGAGCTGTCTCCGCAAGGGGAGGACGAGGCATCCGCTAAGCGCCCACCGCTGCTTGCCGCCAAAATCGCGCCGGCGGCTGGTGGTAGCTATGACCTGCGCCTGCCCGCCGATATGTACTGCTTTGCGTCGGGCGATGCCGCCTACTTGGTTGACACGCGCCGCGCGCGCCGTACCGACGCTGCATTTGCTCAGCATGCCGCACCTTTTTTGTCGCGCTTGCTGCCGTGCCGCACGCCCGCCCATATTGCCGCCGAGCAGGTGGGTGAGTTCTGCCGTATGGCGCTGCCCATTTTGCGCGACTACACCGACCTCACCGCGCCCGCCGCGCTCGATACCGTGGCACCCGAGCCGAGCTTTGCTATGGCGATCGGTGTCGACGATGGGCTCGTGACCTGCAAAATTACGGTTACCTACGGCGATTGGTCGGCGGATCTCTTTAGCCTGGGCGCTCCGGGCAGCCCCTTCGAAGAGCGGCGCCCGGGCGTGCCGCCGCGCGACGAGGTGGCGGAGTTTCGCGTTATGGACACGGCGGCCCTGTATTTCGACTTTTACGAGGGCGGCCTGGCGTTTGAGGAACGCGATGACGAGAGCCTGTTCCGCTTGCTGACCGAGGGCCTGTCTGCCCTGTCCGAGCTGGGCGAGGTCATGCTCAGCGACCGCCTGCGCCAGGTCTCGGTCCGCCCTGCGCCCAAGCTTTCGGTGCGCGCGACCGTCAAGAGCAACCTGCTCGATGTCGAACTGGGCGCGAGCGGGCTTTCGGCGGCAGACCTTGCCATCTATCTGGACTCCTACAAGCGCCACCAGACGTTTGCGCGTCTTACGTCGGGCGACATCATTCGCCTGGACGAGGGAGCGCGCGCCGCGTTTGGCCTTGCCGATGATCTGGGGGTCGATGCTGTCGACCTGCTCGACGGCGTGTCGCTTCCCGCGTCGAGTACCCTGTTCGTCGACAGCATGCTTGCGCGCACGCCCGCGCTCGAAGCCGATCGCGACGCTGCGTTCCGTCGCACCGTCGAGCGCCTGGATACGCTCGGCAAGATGGACTTTACGGTGCCGGTCTCGCTCAAGGCCACACTGCGCGGCTATCAGGTCGACGGCTACCAGTGGCTCGGCTCGCTCGAGCACCTGGGCCTCGGCGGCATCTTGGCCGACGATATGGGCCTGGGCAAAACACTGCAGATGATCGCGCATATCCTGGCGCGCGTGGAGGCGGGGGACGCTAAGCCCACGCTTGTGGTGTGTCCTGCGTCGCTTGTGTACAACTGGACTGCCGAGCTGGAGCGTTTTGCCTCGTCGCTCGACGTGTGCGCCATTGTGGGCGCCAAGGCCCAGCGTCGCGTGCAGATCGCCGGCGTGGCCGAGCATAACGTGGTCGTGACGTCGTATGACCTTATGCGGCGCGATATCGACGAGTACGTCGAGCGGGATTTTGCCCGCGTGGTGCTCGATGAGGCACAGTACATTAAAAATCCGCTCACGCAGGTGGCGCGCGCCGCCAAGCGCCTGCCTGCCGGCGTGCGCTTTGCCCTGACGGGCACGCCCATCGAAAACCGCCTGTCCGAGCTCTGGAGCATCTTCGACTTTTTGATGCCGGGCCTTTTGGGGACGCGCGAGTCGTTTGCCAAGCGCTTTGAGAGCCCCGTCGAGCATGCCGAGGGCGATAGCGCCGCTCGCCTGCAGGCGCTCGTGTCGCCGTTTGTGCTGCGCCGTGTTAAGGAAGACGTGGTGGCCGACCTGCCCGAGAAGATCGAAGACACCGTCATGGCGCAGCTTACCGGCGAGCAGCGCAAGCTCTACCTGGCCAACCAGGACCGCATCGCCCAGCAGGTGCAGCACCGCGAGGCTGGGGAGTTTAAGAAGGACAAACTCAAGGTGCTCGCCGAGCTCACCAAGCTGCGCCAGATCTGCTGCGACCCGCGTCTACACTACGAGGATTACAAGGCGGGGAGCGCCAAGCTCGATACGTGTATGGAGCTCGTGCACGGCGCACTCGACGGCGGGCATCGCATCCTGTTGTTCAGCCAGTTTACGGGTATGCTCGATATCATCGGTAAGCGCTTGGCCAAGGAGGACATCGCCTTCCTTAAGCTCACGGGCGCTTCGTCTAAGGAGAGCCGCGCCAAGATGGTCGCGCAGTTCCAAGCGGGCGAGGTTCCGGTCTTTTTGATTTCGCTCAAGGCGGGCGGCGTGGGCCTCAACCTGACGGCGGCCGACGTGGTCATCCACTACGACCCGTGGTGGAACGTGGCAGCGCAGGACCAGGCGACCGACCGCGCGCACCGTATTGGCCAGCAACATACCGTGACCGTGTACAAGCTCATCGCCAAGGACACGATCGAGGAGCGCATTATGCAGATGCAGGAGTCCAAGCGCGACCTGGTCAACAGCGTGCTTGGCGGCGACGGCATCTCGTCGGCGCTGTTTACCCGCGAAGATGTTCTGGCACTGCTGGGCGGCGACGGGCGCTAGCCGCGCGCGGGGTGGGACTGCTGGAGTGGGCAGGACGGTCGACGCATTTTGGCCCGACCGCTTGCCTGATCCGTTATGTGTTCATTTGCTATGCCGTGGATGGTTTGTCTGCCTTTGGGCATAAGAACCATCAAGAACATTGACACATCAGCAAAGGAGAACATCATGGCGAAATTCTTTAAGGACCCCGACGGTAAGCTCATTGCCGCCCTTGGCAACGACGTTGCAACCCCTGCCGGTTGCACGGAACTGACCGCAAACACTGAGGACGCGGCGCACGAGAAGCACGTGCCTGTTGTCGAGACCGAGCGCGACGGTCACGTGATTCGCGCACGCGTTGGCTCGGTCGAGCACCCCAGCCTGCCCGAGCACTATATTGAGTGGATCGCCCTTGAGGCCGAGGGCCGCTTAGAGGTCCATTACCTTGAGCCCGGCATGAAGCCCGCGACGTTTTTTGCCGGCGGTTCCAAGACCGGTACCGTCTATGCCTACTGCAACCTGCACGGGCTGTGGTCCGCGACATTCTAGGAGCGCGCCCCCGCTCGGGGTATCATAGCTAGCATATGCACATGCGAGCGCCGACTGCATCATGCGGCCGGCGCTTTTACTACGATTTCGATGGTTTACGACGGAAAGGGCTGAGCCATGAAGCTCGCGCTTGCACAGATCGATATGCGCCTGGGTGACATCGAGGGCATTTGCGGCCGCATCGAGGACCAGGCTCGCCTGGCTCATGAGCGCGGCGCGCGCGTGCTGTGCGTTCCGGCCCCGCTCTTTATGGGCGCCATGCCGGGCAGCCTGGTGGGCGCTGCCGATTTTGAGCACGATATGCTGACGGGCTTGACGGGCGTTGCCGAGCGCATCCAAGAGCTCGACATGATCTGCATCGTGCCCTCTGCGGTTTCGTTTGAGGGCCAGCCTCTGCTCGACTACATGATGCTTAAGGATGGTCGCGTGGTGCCCGCGCGCGCAAGCAT
>URBA01000210.1 GCA_900545905.1 uncultured Collinsella sp. | reverse complement strand
GCAGCGTAGTCTCGTGGGCTCGGAGATGTGTATAAGAGACAGCTACACATATCTGTGTCGTGAGCGAAATCATGTGTCTCCGTTTCGCATTGGCCCACACGGGGATTCGCAAATGATCTTATGTCGCAAAATATCAATCGAAACGAAGCAAGCCGAGGACAACCGCGGAGCCCAAGGTCTTCGAGAACACCGATCAGCCAACCCTGGAGGGACGGAACATGAAGGATAAGCTCAATATTGTGATCGTTGGCGGCGGCTCTACGTGGTGCCCTGGCATTCTTAAGGCCCTGACCAAGCACATGGACATTCTGCCGCTGAACCGCGTGATGCTTTATGACATCGATGCCGAGCGTCAGCGTCCGATCGGCGAGTTTGGCAAGATCCTCTTCGCCGAGGAGGAGCCCGGTGTGGAGTTTGGTTACACCACCGATAAGGACGAGGCTTACACCGACGTCGACTTTGTGCTCTGCCAGATTCGTACCGGCGGCTACGAGATGCGTAGCAAGGACGAGAAGATTCCGCTGCATATGGGAATCATCGGCCAGGAAACGGTGGGCCCTGGCGGCATGGCTTACGGTATGCGCTCCATGCATGACATGGTTGAGATCGTCAACGACGTTCGCGCTCATAGCCCGGAGGCGTGGATTATCAACTACACCAACCCGGCTGCTATTGTGGCATATGGTCTCGAGCGCGTCCTGCCCGATGAGCATCGCGTCCTCAACATCTGCGACCAACCTGTCAACCTCATGCGCTCTTACGGTCGCCTGCTCGGTCGCGATATGAGCAAGACGGAGCCCGTGTACTTCGGCCTCAATCACTTCGGTTGGTTCAAGCACATCTACGATGAAGAGGGCCATGACCTCGTCCCGCAGATTAAGGAGTACACGGAGAAGAACGGCTTCCTTCCTGCCGATGCCGAGCAGCGTGACCAGTCCTGGCTTGATACCTACGCCATGGTCAAGGACATGCTCGAGGACTTCCCCGACTATCTGCCCAACACTTATCTGCAGTACTATCTGTATCCCGAGTACAAGGTCGCTCACCTCGACCCCGATTACACTCGCTCCGACGAGGTTATCAACGGTCGTGAAAAGCGCGTGTTCGCCGAGTGCGAGCGTGTTGCCAAAGTCGGCACCGCAAAGAACTCCTCGGTTGTGCAAAACGACGCTCATGGCGATATGATCGTGGAAATCACCTCGGCCATTTATCGCAACACCAACAAGACCTTCATTGTCATCGTGCCCAACAACGGCATTATCGAGGGCATGCCCGATGACGCCATGGTCGAGGTCGCGGCAAGCGTGGGCGCCAATGGCCCGCAGCCCTATGCTGTTGGCAAGATCGGTACCTTCTATCGCGGCCTTATGGAGAACCAGTACGCCTATGAGCGCCTGACTGTTGAGGCTTGGATGGAGGGTTCCTACGAGAAGGCTCTGCAGGCACTCACGCTTAATCGTCTGGTCGGTGACGCAAAGAAGGCTCGCAAAGTGCTCGACAAGCTCATCGAGGCCAATAAGGATTACTGGCCGGAGCTTAAGTAGCTAGTTCCATAGCGCTTGATAACTGTTATGGGGCGTGTGGGTTGTAGAACTGCACGCCCCGTTTCTTTAAGAGGGGTATCCCATGAACAAAGATGAGCTGCTGGCAAAGTTCCAGCGTCTGGGCAAAGTCCTCATGACGCCTGTCCTGATCCTGCCAATCGCCGGCATCCTTCAGGGCTTTGGCAATGCCTTTACCAGCCCCACCCTTACGGCAGCTGTTCCCTGGCTTGCTGCTCCGGGCTTTGCGATCTTCTTTTCGATTCTCAAGGCCGCTGCCAGCATCGTTATGAACAACATCCCGGTTATCTTCTCGATTTGTCTCGCCTATGGCTTCGCCAAGTCCGAGAAGGCTACCGCGGCGCTTTGTGGCTTTTTGGGCTACATGTGCATGAACTCCGTGATGGGCACATTCCTTACGGCGACTGGTGTCATCGATCCCGCGAATCTTACGACGGGCCAGAGCACGATCCTCGGCATCACCACGCTCGACACCGGCGTTATCGGCGGTCTTCTGGTAGGCGCAATCGTCGCATGGTTGCATAACCGTTACTACAAGATTGAGCTGCCTGCCGTGTTCTCCATCTTCAACGGCACGCGCTTTATCCCGGCGGTGACGCTGCTCTCATGCAGCATCCTCGCATTGGTCATGTCCTTTGTTTTCCCGTTTATTCAGAACGCTCTCGGTGCGCTGTCCGAGTTCATCAAGACTACGGGTGCCTTTGGTGCATTTGTCTACGGCGCCGGCGAGCGCATGCTCCTGCCTTTTGGTCTGCACCACTTTGTCTATTTGCCGTTCTTCTTCACGTCGCTCGGTGGCGTCGAGACCATCGACGGCCAGACTGTTCAGGGCGCTATCAATATCTACAATGCGATCCTGGGCTCTCCCAGCACGCCGTTTAACATCGAGGTCAGCCGTTTTGTCATGAACGGCAAGGTTATCTTCGCCATGTTCGGCCTGCCCGGCGCTGCACTCGCCTTCTACAAGACGGCGCTTCCCAAGAACAAGAAGAAGACCGCAGCACTCATGATCGCCATCGTGGTGCCTTGCATCCTCTCCGGCATTACCGAGCCGCTCGAGTACTCCTTCCTGTTTATCGCGCCCATCCTCTACGTGTTCCACGCTCTTATGGCTGGTCTTGCTTATGCGCTGACCTATATCCTGCAGTTCAACGTGGCTGGCTCCGCGTCCTTCGGCGGCCCGCTCTTGTCGTTGATCTTTAACGGCATTATGGGTGCAGCCAAGGGCTCCAACTGGCAGGTTATCCTGTTCCTCGGCCCCATCTACTTCGTGGTGTACTACTTCGTCTTCAAGTTCATCATTCTTAAGAAGGACCTTAAGACCCCCGGCCGCGAGGAAGAGTCCGACGATGAGGCCGCAAAGGCTCCCAAGACTGTGATCAGCGACCTCATTCCCGCCATCGTTGAGGCAGTGGGCGGCGACAACAATATTAAGTCTGTCGAGGCCTGCTTCACCCGTCTGCGCATCCAGCTCAATGACTGTGACAAGGTGGTTGATGACGCCGAGTTTACCGAAAAGCTCGAAGCGCGTGGCATCGTGCATGTCAACGGCGGCGTGCAGATTGTCTACGGCAACATGGCATCTAACTACGCAACTCAGATGCGCGAGCTGCTGGGCATGGAGTAAACGACTCGCATATCTATAAAATCCAGTATAAAAGGCGGCGGCAGACAATGCGTCTGCCGCCGCCTTTGAGGTGCCCCGCGCACATTTCGTGTACTTCGGATACACGAAAACTGGAAAATCGTGCATTCGAAGTACATGAGATCGAACCACATCTAAAGGAGCTGGCTTAGCCTGTCGTCAGGTAAGCGTCGCGACTGGAACGATAGACGTTTTAGAGGGAACCTCGCTCTACGCTCTCGCCCGCTTGCGCTCCCAGCGAGCCAACTTAATCGTCACCAGCGTAAGCGCCCAGGCCACAAGCGAGAACGCGGCACCAACCGCGCCAACGTAGGCAATGCCAACGCTGCTCACCACGGCGCCGCCCACTGCGGTGCCAAACGACTGTCTCTTATACACATCTGACGCTGCCGACGAAGCTAGAAG
>URBA01000209.1 GCA_900545905.1 uncultured Collinsella sp. | reverse complement strand
TGCCTGACGAGGACTGCTACCTCGAGCGGGTGACGGTCACGGAAGCCGGCTCGGACAAGGCCATCGATCTCGATATCTCCGGCTATGAGGGCGGAGCGTACGAGGTCACGCTGAGTGGCGTCACTGCGTCGCACGAGATTACGTTCGAGTTCGCGAAAGCGGACGCTCCGAAGGTGATCGCGCAGCCACAGGACGCGAATGCCCACGAGGGCGATGCTGTTGTGCTCTCGGTTGCTGCCGAGGCGGGCAAGGGCGTCCTCGACCACGCGTCCTCGTCCACGGGTTCTGCCGCTGTTGTCGAACTGTCCTATCAATGGTTCCACATGGTGGGAGGCGAGGCCGTGGCGCTCGGGGGCGAGACGGGGGAGACACTCCTCATTGAGAACCTTGATGACTATTGCGCCGGCGAGTATTTCTGCCGCGTCACCCAGCGCTATCTCGGCACCGAGACGCAGGTGGAAAGCGATCGTGCCGTCGTTTCCGTTGTGCCCCGGGATGCCCTTGTGTTCAACGGCGGTCTGCTGCCGGTCGCACGTGCGCATAGCACGTATCGCGCGACGATTTCGGGCGCCGCGGGTGGCGAAGCTCCGTATGAGTACACGTGGGACGACGCTAAGCTCCCCGACGGGTTTAAGCTTACCCGCACAGCGGGCGGTTTGACGCTCTCGGGCACCCCGTCCAAGGTCGGAGTGTCTACCTTTGACATCACGTGCAAGGATGCTCAGGGCAAGACCGTGACCGCGCACTTTGTTCTAGTCGTTCAGGCGAAGCGGGTCGAGCTTGCATTTGAGGGCGGCAACTTCGTCTATAGCGGTGATGCTCAAGCGCCCAAGGTCACGGGGGTTCCCAAGGCCTGCGAAGGTGACCTGAGGGTTAGGTACTACGGGACGGGCGGCACGCACTATTCGTCGAGTGAGGCCCCGACCGATGCCGGCACGTATCGCGCCGTTGCCACGCTGCGAAGCGACGGGTATATCAGCGCCGCCTCGCGCAAGTTCAAGATTTCACCGGCGAAGCTTAAGGTAAAGGTCGACGATGTTGAACGCTTCGAGGGAGAGATGAATCCCGCCTTTACCTCGAGCCTAAAGAGCTCGGCTGATACCTCGGGCGTGAAGGTCGAGTACTCCTGCGTCGCCGATGAGAGTTCCCCGGCGGGCGAGTACCAGATCGGGGCGACGGTCACCGACCCGAACTTCGATGTTGTCGTCGAGCCCGGTACGCTGACGGTGAAGAAGAAGCAGGAGCCTGTTGGCCCGGACCCGGTCGAACCGAGTCCGGACAAGCCCGATGGACCCGATCCGGGTAATCCGGACAAGCCCGAGCCGGATAAGCCCGAGCCCGATAAGCCGGAGCCCGACCAGCCGGACCAGCCGGAGCCGGACAAACCCGGGTCGCCCGATTCCGACCAGTCGGATTCCAAGGACCCGGCAAAACCCGGTAGCTCGGATGATTCCGCGGCCGATAAGACAAAGGCGAATGGCGCGGAAAACTCCGGCAAGAAGGCTTCGTCCAGGACGAGCGCTCAGCAGCTCGCCGATACGGGCGACAAGGCGCCGCTCGCTGTCGCCGTCGCTGCAGGCGCTGTTGCACTTATCGCGCTGGGGTTCGAGCTGCTGCGTCGCCGCCATCCGGGCGCGTAGTGCACTCGCTTGGCAGCCAGATTGACGCCCTGGCAGGATGTAGCCTGCTAAAGCGTTTATACTTGCGGGACGGGTATTTTGCCCGTCCCGTTTTTGTTTCGACCCGAAAGGTGTGCCTATGGCCTCATCTGCACCGCGCGGTCTGCGCTCCGACCATGTCGTTACCGTCGGCATCGCTCTATTCTCGATGCTCTTTGGCGCAGGCAACTTGATTATTCCGCCGCTGTTGGCGCTTCAGGCAGGTTCTGCCACGCCGGTCGCCATACTCGGCTTTCTGATTGCCGCCATCGGCCTGCCCGTCATGGGCTTTATCGCTGTGGCGCTTGCCGGTACGGCGCGTGAGCTTGCCGGTCGCGTGCACCCCAAGTTCGGTGAGTTCTTTGTCGCGGCGGTGTACCTGGCCATCGGTCCGTGCCTGGCAATTCCGCGTACGAGCTCTACCGCTTTCGAGATGCTAGTGCCGCTGCTGCCCGATGGCATCTCACTCGGCACTGCGCGCTTGATTTTCGCTGTCGCCTTCTTCGTCGTCGCGTTTGCGCTCACGCTGCGCCCCGGTGTCATTACGCGCGTGCTCGGCCGCATTACGGGCCCTGCGCTCATTGCGCTCATCGTGCTGGTCGTAGGCGCCGCCGTGATCTCGCCGCTGGGGCCGGCCGCCGCGCCGCAGGCTCCCTATGACGCTGGTGCTGCGGTCCAGGGCTTTCTGACCGGCTACCAGACCATGGACCTGCTCGCGTCGCTCGCCTTCGGCATCATCATCGCCGAGACCATCCACGAGCTGGGCGTGACCGACGACAAGCGTGTCGCCTTCGAGATCTCGCGCTCCGGTGTGATCGCCGGCGTGCTCATGGCCATCATTTACTGCGGCCTGGCGCTTGCCGGCATGCAGCTCGGCACCGTGATGCCCGACGCTACCAACGGCGCGGCCATCCTTGCCCGCTCGGCCTCCATGCACTTTGGCCTTGCCGGCACGGTTGTGGTATTTGCGATTTTCTTCCTCGCCTGCATGAACGTGTGCATCGGCCTCATCAGCTGCTGCTCGCGTTACTTCTGCGAGACGTATGTGGTCGAAGGGGGAGCGGAGGCTTCCGAGGAGGCCATGCGCCGTCCCTTCGCGATTCTCGCCTTTGTGTTCGCGGCGTTTTCGTGCGTGCTCTCCAACGTGGGCCTCGACGTGATCCTTATGTTCTCGGTGCCTATGCTCAATGCCCTGTATCCCCTTGCCATTGTGCTGGTACTTATGGGCCTGATGCACGGTTTTTGCGACGCGCATCCGCAGGTTTGGGTTTGGGTCGGCGGCGTGGTCGCGGTGCAGAGCGTGATCACCTCGGTCCGCGATGCGTTCTTTGCGGGCGCGTGGCTGCCGTTCGATGCGTTGCCGCTGGCGGACATTGGAGCCGCGTGGGCGCCGGTCGCCGTGGTTGCCTTTGTGATCGGCCTGCTCCATAGTCGTTTTGTTGCACATTCGAGGAGCTAAGGCATCAATGCTTGCACGGGCGGGGAGTCTCCCTTATAATTTCCTTCGCTTTGGGACACGCAAGGTTTAGACCTTAGCTGCTCAACACCTTCGGGACGTGGCGCAGTTTGGTAGCGCGCCTGCTTTGGGAGCAGGATGTCGCAGGTTCAAATCCTGTCGTCCCGACCATATCTTGCGGGCGTAGTTCAATGGTAGAACCCCAGCCTTCCAAGCTGATGACGCGGGTTCGATTCCCGTCGCCCGCTCCATAGGATAGTTTTAACGGCTCTGTTTCCTTCTGGGAATCAGAGCCGTTTTCATATACATGCCGGGGACCCCACATCCCCTCCTAAGTTGCGGTGAAATAGTTCCTGGATTAGCCGCAAAAGCTGTTATCCAGGAACTATTTCACCGCAACTTATTGAGGCCGAGCGGGCTGGGTCGATGATGGGTTCTGTTGTCGAGAAGATGAGGGCAGCCGGTCAGGAGCCTGCGTAGGGTTTTGTGGTTGGTATACCGT
>URBA01000208.1 GCA_900545905.1 uncultured Collinsella sp. | reverse complement strand
ATCTACACTTCTAGCTTCGTCGGCAGCGTCAGATGTGTATAAGAGACAGCGATAACGGCGATAAGCGGCCCGGTGCCGCTCTTTTTGGAAGCGGGGGTCTGTGGCGAAGCGGGCACGTATGCGGGAACCGGCTGCTGTTGGGGCGAGCCGCTCGCGACGGGCATGCGCTGCGTGGTCTCGACGGCCTCGGTCCTTGCGGCGGGGTCGGGGCTATAGGCGAGGGAGTCGTCCGCCTTGGCTTGCGGCGTATCAAGGGAGCCGGTCTGCTCAAAAGCGGGCTGGCTATCGCTCGCGGCTGTTTGCTCAACGGGTGCACCGCACGAGGTGCAGAACTTGGCATCATCTGCAAGACGCTTGCCGCACGAGGCGCAATACCGAGACATTGCCACTCCTTTCGCCACATTTCAATGCAATACGGCGATTATACCCAGCATCCAAAATTCCCCATCATAAGTTGCGGTGAAATAGGGACTGTTGGGGGTGCGGACAGAAAGTTGGACCGTGAAGCGGTCCGGACTGGAGGTTCGCATGTACAGCAGGGAGAAGGTCGAGCTCTTCCTCCTGGCGACGGAGGACGGCATGGGGCCGACCGCCGCCGCGAAGTTCGCGGGGGTCACGGTGGGCGCGGCCAAGAAGTGGGCGACGGGGCGCCTCCCGCACAGCTACACCGGGGCGCGCTGTAGAATCGGTGCGAGGAAACCGCGCCGGAAGGAGGCCAGCTTGGGCCCCGACAAGTCGATCTACGCCCCGCCCGCGACCGGCCCGCTCGCCGGGCTCAACGAGGACCAGATAGAGAACCTGCTGCTCAGGGCGGTGTTGGCCGACCTAAAAGCGGAAGGGTGGGACCCGGCTTCGATCTCGAACAGGAGCAAGTGCGAGCTCGGCGAGAGATTGAGGCTGGCGACCGCCCTGCCCCTCCGCTCGATCACAGGTTTCTTGAGGATATCGAAGAGCTCCTATGAGTACTGGAGGCCCCGCGTCGCCGCGCCGCGCGACCGCGACGCCGACATACGCGACCGCGTGGTGCGCATCTTCCGCGAGGGCTCGGGGTGCTGGGGGTACCGCACCGTCTGGGCGCGCCTGCGCCGCGAGGGCGTCCGCGCCAGCGAGAAGCGCGTGGCCCGCGTGATGCGCGAGGAGGGCCTCGAGGTCGTCTACAACAAGAGGCGCGCCCGGGGCTACAGCTCCTACGCCGGCGAGGTCTCCAAGGCGCCGGAGAACCTCGTGAACAGGAATTTCCACGCCGACGAGCCCAACCGGCTGTGGCTCACCGACATCACCGAGTTCAGGCTCCCGGGCGGCGAGAAGGTCTACCTGAGCCCGGTCATCGACTGCTTCGACGGGATGCCCGTCGCCTGGTCGATCGGGCTGCACCCCGACAAGCGCCTCGCGAACTCGAGCCTGCTCAAGGCCTGCGCGGCCAGGCCGGCGGGCGCCCGCACGACGATCCACTCGGACCGCGGCGGCCACTACCGCTGGCCGGAGTGGATCGGGATCTGCGAGGAGAACGGGCTGGTCAGGAGCATGTCCGCGAAGGGCTGCAGCCCGGACAACTCGGCCTGCGAGGGCTTCTTCGGCCGCCTCAAGAACGAGTTCTTCCACTACAGGGACTGGGAGGGCGTGACGGCCGGGGAGTTCATGGGCAGGCTCGAGGCCTACCTCGTATACTATCGTGAGGAGCGGATCAAGAAGTCCCTCGGGTGGCTCAGCCCGATGGAGTACCGCAGGAAGCTTGGATACGCCTAGGCGCGGTCCAAGAAATCGTCCGCACCCCCGTTTGGCGGTCTCAGAGCTTCAATCAGTCCCTATTTCACCGCAACTTTGGAAAGACACCTTTAGCCATTGGGGGTGCGCCTGCCCCTGGGGTATCATGGCTTGGTTGCTGTAACTCGCATTTACGCGCCTTGTAGGAAGGGGCTGCGCCCATGGCTTTTGAGCCTGCTCAACATAGCTTTATCACGCTCGAGGGCGTCGACGGTGCCGGCAAGTCCACGCAGGCGCACCTGCTCGCCCGTGCGCTCGAGCTCGCTGGCCACCAGGTTGTGAGCCTGCGCGAGCCGGGCGGCACCGCCATCAGCGAAAAGATTCGCGCTCTGCTGCTCGACCCCGCCAACACGGCGATGGGAGACACCTGCGAGTTGCTGCTCTACGAGGCGGCGCGCGCTCAGTTGGTGCACGAGGTCATAGCTCCCGCCCTCGCGGTCGGCAAGGTGGTCCTGTGTGACCGTTTCTACGATTCCACAACCTGCTATCAGGCGTTTGCCGACGGCCTCGATCGCCAGATGGTGCGCGATGCCAACAGCCTGGCCGTCGCGGGGACGCACCCGGCGCTCACGCTCGTCTACCACATCACGCCCGAGCAGGCGGCGTTGCGCATGGCCGCCCGTGGCGCGGCAGATCGCATGGAGGCAAAAGGCATGGCATTCCAGGAGCGTGTCTACCAGGGCTTTTGCGCAATTGCCGCCGAGGAGCCAAATCGCGTAAAGCTCATCGACGCCACTGCGACCGTCGAGGAAGTCTTCGAGAAGACGGTCGAGCAGATTCGCGCGTACGGTCTCGACATTTCGCAAGATGCTGTCGCCGCCGCGCTTGCCAAGGAGGCCGAGTAACATGGCCCCCGCTCAGACAAGCCTGCTGGCCAAGCTCGACACCCAAGAGCGCGTTCGCGATTTTTTGACCAACGCCGTCGCCAGCGGCCGCGCATCGCACGCCTACCTGTTTTTGGGCGCTCCCGGTGCCGGCAAGCTCGATGCCGCATGGGCGCTCGCCCAGGCCTTCCTGTGCGAGCAGGACGGCTGCGGAGCATGCGACAGCTGCGTACGCGTTGCTCGGCATACGCATCCTGACGTGCACTATTACACGCCCGAGAGCGCCACAGGCTACCTCATTGCCCAGACCCGCGAGCTGCTCGATGACGTGCCGCTGGCGCCCATCCGCGCCAAGGCAAAGGTCTACATCATCGACCGTGCCGAGCAGCTGCGCGCCAATACCGCCAACGCGCTGCTCAAAACGCTCGAGGAGCCGCCCGAGGGCGTCATGTTCATCCTGTTGGGTACCTCGGCCGACGTGATGCTGCCCACTATCGTGAGTCGTTGCCAGTGCGTGCCGTTTCGGCTGGTATCGCCCGCCGTCGCCGCGCAGGCCGTGAGCCGCGCCACCGGTCAGGACCCTGCGCGTTGCCGCATGGCGGTCGCCGTGGCGGGAAGCCCCACACGCGGCATCGAGTTTCTTAAGAGCGCCGAGCGCCAAGACGCCCGCCGTCAGATGGTCCGTGCCATCGACTCACTCATTGCCGCCGACGAGGCCGACGTGCTCAGTCGCGCCAAGTCGCTCATCGTCGCCGTTAAGGCGCCGCTCGCCGAGGTCAAGTCCACACAGGAAAAGGTGCTCGAGCAAAACGCCGACTACCTGTCGCGTGGAGCATTGAAGCAGCTTGAGGACCGCAACAAGCGCGAACTCAACGCGCGCGAGCGTTCGGGTATCATGGAAGCGCTGGCGAGCGCGCGGACGCTCATGCGCGACGTGCTGCTGACACTTCAGGACGAGGCGGCCGACGTCGTGAACGAAGACGTGCGCGACACTGTCTCTTATACACATCTGACGCTGCCGACGAAGCTAGAAGTGTAGATC
>URBA01000207.1 GCA_900545905.1 uncultured Collinsella sp. | reverse complement strand
AGGTCTTGGCGAAAGCGTGGTTAAAGATGTGGCACACGGCGCCATCAAAGGCAAGCTGGCTGCCAAAGACCGAAAGGCCCAGGCCAAAGAACACATAGGAGAGCTGGGCGATCGTGGAGAAGGCCAGCAGGCGCTTCATGTCCTTTTGCGGCAGGTACATAAGGAAACCAAAGAGCATGGTGACCATGGCGTCGATAATGGCGACCCAGCCCACGATCTCGGGAATCTCGCCGGCAGAGACGAGTGCGCGCGCGAACACGCACACGCCGACCTTAACCATCGAGGCACCATGCAGGTAGGCCGAAACAGGCGTCGGTGCCTCCATGGCCGAAGGCAGCCACATGTACATGGGGACCTGTGCGGACTTGGCCCAGGCCGCAAACAGCACGAGCAAAAGGACGATAGCCTTGAGCTTGGCGTCGAGGCCGGCAATCGCGGTGATGGCGAAGGTACCGGTGTGGGCAAACACGATGGCGGCGCCCAGATACAGGCCGAGCGCACCGATATGCGTGATGATCAGGGCCTTCATGCCGGCCTTCTTGGCCGTAGGCGACATGTAGTAGCTAATGAGGCCCCAAGAGCACGCACCCGTGATCTCAAAGAACACGAGCTGGCCCAAAAGGGTCGAGCTGTACACGAGGCCGGCCATGGCGCCGATGAAGGTCGCGAGGTACGCGTAGAAGCGACGACGCGGCGCATCGGGATGCTCACGGTTATTCTCGCTCATATAGGGAATCGAATAGATCACGACAAGCAGGCCGATACCCACAAAGGCGGGCGCGAGCAGCGTGCTCATGCGATCGAAGGTGAATCCCATAACGAGGGTCTGCCCAAACGAGATCAGGGGGACCTGCGTGTCGGGCATGCCGGCGCCAGCGAAATTCGCGGCGAGGGCGATGGTGCAGACCGTCGAGACGGCGGCACCCAAAACGCTGAACCACTTGGCGTACGGACGGGGGAACAGGGCGACGAGCACCGAGGCCACCATCGGGGCCGCGATAGCGACCAAGCCGAGAAGGGACAGACTGACTGCAAATGACATTGTTTCTCCCTTCTCCTACACGCCGACGACCACGAAAACAAACGCCAGAACGGCGATGCCCACAACGGCCCAGGTCTGATTGCCAAGCACCTTAAAACGCGAGCGCGAGCAGGAGTTCTCGATCACGCCGCACACGACAAAGTCGATCAGGCACTTCACCAGGAAGATGACCGCGCCCAGAACGGCGGCAGCGCCCACGGTCGCGGGCTCGCCCCAGGGGACGAAGATCGCGCAGAACCAGGCGACGACCAGGACCTGCTTCATGGACATGGCGAGCTTTGCCATCGCAAGCGACGGGCCGGAAAGCTCGGCGAGCGGACCTTCCTGAAGCTCCTGCTCGGCCTCGGCCTGATCAAACGGCAGCTTGCCGAGTTCCATGTAGCAGGCGATCGCAAAGGCGATGCCGGCGAGAATCACGGCGACCGGCGCGTCGACGGCGCCCGTCATGATGTGCTGACCCATGGTGGCGATGTCGGTGGAGCCGCACACCAGGGCGGCGGCAAACAGCGCCAGCAGCATGGACGGCTCGATGAGCACGCTCATGAGCAGCTCGCGGACGCCGCCGATACCGGCGTAGGCGTTGGACGAATCCACACCGCAGAGGGCGAAGAAGAAGCGGGCGAGCGCCAGGCTGTACATGATGGTGATGGCGTCACCAAAGACCGGGATGGGGCTTTGTGCCGTAAAGAGCGGCAGGCCCATCGCGAGCATAAAGGCGACGGCGAAGAACAGCGGCGGCATAATGCGCAGCGCAAAGCTCGCGTCCTCGCTCTGGGACTCGGGGCGCGCAAAGAGCTTGGCCAGGTCGCGGTAGTCCTGCATGATGCTGGGGCCGCGACGGTTGTGCATCTTGGCGCGGATAACGCGACCGAGACCGGAGAAGAACGGCGCGACGGCCATAACGACCACGCCCTGCAGAACGGCAAGTACGATGTTGTTCATGCTCTCCCCTCCTTAACCCATTTGCACGGCGAGCACGAGGAACACCACGAGTGCCGCGACGATGTAGCAGATATAGATGCTGTAGTTGCCGCCCTCGAGCTTAGTCGCGAGGTCGGCGAGCTTCTCGACACCCTTATGCGGGGCATCGACGAGAACCTTGTCGGGTACGGGCTCCACAGCCTCGGCCACACCGGTGAGCTTCTGGAAGAAGTGCGCGATGGACCAGCAGACGGCCGTGCAGCGGTCGCGCAGCGTGTAGAGCGGCTGCATAAACCAGGACACCTCGGAGGCAAAGGTCGTGGCCACGACGGGCATATGCTCGTTGGGAGCATAGCCGCATGCCCACGGCTGGGACTTCTGCACCTTGCCGACGGTCTTGAGCTTGCGATAACCGCAGGCAAGGCCGACGAGCACCACGAGCGCAATGGCGATCGCGGGCGTGGAGGTGGCAGCGCCGGAGTACTGGTTCATGAGCTCCATGCCCTCGGCGGCAAACACGCCACCGTACGGATGCAGCACGGACGCGGCGACATCGACCAGCACGGGAGCGATCACGGGAGCGCCAATGCCCAGCACGACGCAGATGGCCGCGAGCAGGCCCTGCGCAAACACCATGGGGGCGGGAACCTCCTTGGCATTAGCCGCGGCCTCGGAGCGGGGCGTGGAGGCAAAGGAGACGCCATAGGCCTTGACGAAGCACGTGACAGCCAGCGCACCGGTAATGGCAAGCGCGACGGCAGCGAACACGGCCACGATCATGACGGCCTTGTCACCCTGCATGGCAGCGTTAAAGAGCGACTGGTAGGTAAACCACTCGGACACAAAGCCGTTGAAGGGCGGGATGGCCGAGATGGCAAGCGCGCCAATGAGGAAGCAGATGGCCGTTGCCGGCATACGACGGAACAGGCCGCCCATCTTCTCCATATTGCGCGTACCCGTGGAGTACAGCAGCGCACCGGCGCCCAAGAACAGCTCGCCCTTAAACATCGCGTGGTTAAACGTGTGGTAGAGGGCGGCCATCAGAGCCAGGACGGCGATGCCGACCGAGTTGAGTGCCATGGCGGCCATGGAGGCGCCGACGCCGAGCAGAATGATGCCGATGTTCTCGACGGAGTGATAGGCCAGCAGACGCTTGATGTCATGCTCCTGCAGGGCGAAGGCCACGCCGAGGACCGACGAGATCGCACCGAAGACCATGACCATAAGGCCCCACCAGACCTGAACGCCCGAGGCGGAGAGCAGGTCGAGACCAACCTTGAGGATACCGAAGATACCGATCTTGATCATGCCGCCGGACATGAGGGCCGACACGTTGGACGGCGCCTCGGGATGTGCCTTGGGCAGCCAGCCGTGCAGCGGGATGATACCGGCCTTGGCGCCAAAGCCAAAGAAGGCGAGCACGAAGCACACGGATGCGACCGCAGGGCTAAACTGCGTAGCGCGGAAATCCGCAAAGGCAAACGAGCCACCGGCGAAGTTGGTCATGGTGAGGAAGCTCGCCATGATGAGCACAAAACCCACGTGTGCGATCACAAAGTAGAGCCAACCGCCATGGATGGAGTTCTCGTTCTCCTCGATCACGACCAGGAAGTACGAGGTAAGCGACATGAGCTCAAAGGCGACCAGGAACCAGAACACGTTGTCGGCGGTGATGACGA
>URBA01000206.1 GCA_900545905.1 uncultured Collinsella sp. | reverse complement strand
TCTAGCTTCGTCGGCAGCGTCAGATGTGTATAAGAGACAGTATCAAAAGAAGTCCAATAACGTGCATGATCTCAACAGCCATATCTGGGATGAGTGGGCCGATGAGACCGGTTCCATCGGTAAAGCCTACGGCTATCAGATTGGTCAGAAGAGCCATTACGCCGAGGGCGACTTCGACCAGATGGACCGTGTGCTGTACGACCTTAAGCACACGCCGTATAGTCGCCGCATTATGACCAATACGTACGTGTTTAGCGATCTGTCCGAGATGCACCTTTATCCGTGCGCCTATAGCGTGACCTATAACGTGACGCAGCGTCCTCAGGACGACAAGCCGACGCTCAACATGATTCTCAACCAGCGCAGCCAGGACATTTTGGCCGCGAACAACTGGAACGTGTGCCAGTACGCCATTTTGCTGATGATGGTCGCGCAGTCGGTCGATATGATTCCCGGTGAGCTGCTGCACGTGATCGCCGACGCCCATATCTATGATCGTCATGTCGATATCGTCCGCGAGCTTATCGAGCGTCCGCAGTTTGCGGCACCCAAGGTAACGCTCAACCCCGATGTGCATGACTTCTATGCGTTTACGACCGATGACCTGATCGTCGAGGGCTATGAGCACGGCCCGCAGGTCAAGAACATTCCCATTGCGGTGTAGGTGGTGCTCATGACGTGTAAGCTATCTGCTATCGTCGCCGTGTGTGACGATTGGGGCATTGGGTGCGAGGGCGACATGGTGGTGTCCAATCGCGCCGATATGCGCCATTTTGTGGCCTGCACCAAGGGCTGCCCGGTTATCATGGGACGCAAGACGCTGCTGAGTTATCCCGGCGGGCGTCCGCTCAAGAACCGCCGCAATATCGTGCTCACCCGCGACGAGAGCTTTGCCCCCGAGGGCGTCGACGTGGTGCATAGTATCGACGAGGCGCTCGCCGCGGTTGCCGATGAGCCCGTTGCCTGGGTGATCGGTGGCGGCGATGTCTATCGGCATTTTTTGCCGTATTGCGTCGAGGCCGAGGTCACGCATAACCACTGCGTCCATGTCGTGGATACGTACTTTCCCGATTTGGAAGCCGATCCTGCGTGGGAGATTGCGCAGCGTAGCGGGGTCGCGACGATTGCCGCCGGTGAGGGTGACGAGGGCGTCGATTATGAGTTCGTGACGTATCGTCGCATCGAGGCGTAAATCGTCTGGCGTGAACGGTATCATCGGGTTGATTGAATGCATGGGGCGGCGCTTAGCGTCGCCTCGTTTGGTATAGATGTGCTGTAAAGAAGGGTGCGGGCTGGCTGCTATGACTGATGCCGTTGAGGTTCTGCGAATTGATTCGCTCGAGGACGAGCGGCTCGATGCCTATGTGCGACTGACCGAGCGCGAGCTGCGCTGCGTGCTGGAGCCGCAAAAGGGCATCTTTATTGCGGAGAGCGCCAAGGTCATCGAGCGTGCCGTGCGCGCCGGATACGAGCCGGTGAGCTTTCTGTTGGGCGAACGCTGGCTCGATCAGATGATGCCGCTGTTCGAGCGCCTGGTTGTGCGCGAGGGCGCGGGTCCTGTTCCTGTGTTCGTGGCCTCCATGGAGCTCATGGAGCATTTGACGGGCTTTAACGTGACGCGTGGTGCGCTCGCGGCATTCCGTCGTCCACGTCAGATTCCGGTTGATGAGTTCTTGGGCGGCGTCGTCGAGGCGGCGGGGGATCGTCCGGTGCGTGTGTGCGTGCTTGAGGGTATTGTCGATCACACCAATGTTGGCGCGATTTTTCGCTCGGCTGCCGCATTGAACGTTGACGGTATTTTGGTCAGCCCGACGTGCTGCGACCCGTTGTACCGTCGCTCGGCCCGCGTGAGCATGGGCACCGTGTTTCAGATTCCGTGGACGCGTATTGGCAGTGAGGCGCGCGTATGGCCGCATGATGGGCTGGCGGCATTGCACGATGCCGGCTTTTCGTGTGCCGCCATGGCGTTGACGGATGATTCGGTGTCGCTGGACGATCCGGTGCTGCGGGAGATCGATCGCCTGGCGATCTTTATGGGTACCGAGGGTGCCGGCCTGGGAGCCAAGACCATTGAGGGCTGTGACCGCGCCGTGCGCATTCCGATGGCGCACGGGGTCGATTCGCTCAACGTGGCCGCGGCGAGCGCCGTCGCCTTTTGGCAGCTGTGCCCGCACGTGAGCAATGAGTATCACTACCAGCCGGGTTTGTATCACTAGGCAGATATTTTGCACTGGGCTCTGATTCGGGGTGTTTCGGTCGACGCCGGTCGGTGCTAAGCTGGTATTTGCTTTGGTCTTAAATTGCCGTTTTGTTGTTTAACATACGTTGGCGGGGAGGGCGTGTGGCTAAGAAATCTACGGCTATCGATGTAACGCAGGGTGTCATTTGGCAACAGCTGCTGTCGCTGTGCGTTCCCATCTTTTTTAGTTCGTTTTTTCAGCAGGCCTACACGCTTATCGGTACGTATATCGTTGGCCAGTTTGGCGGCAAGCTCGCGCTGGGTGGCATTCAAGCCACGATGGTGCTCACCGAGCTCTGCATTGGCTTTTGCGTTGGCGTCGGCGCCGGCTGCGCGGTCATTACCGGTCAGTATTTTGGCCAGCACGATGATGAGCGACTGAGTCGTTCGGTCCATACAGCCATGACGCTCGCGCTGGTGGGCGGTATCGCTTTCTCGATTCTTGGCATAGTGTTCGTTGAGCCCATGCTGGTGCTTATGAACACGCCGCATGAACTATTGGCCGAGGGCGTGGCCTATGCTCGCTGTTATTTTGCCGCGATGGTTGCGGCACTGCTGCTTAATATGGGAACCGCACTGCTGCGTGCCGTGGGCGACACACGCGGGCCCGCCGTGATCATTGCCTCTGGCTGCCTGGTTAACGTGGTGCTGGATATCATCTTTGTCGCTGTGTTGCATATGGAGGCGCTGGGCTGCGGCATTGCAGTGGCGCTGACCATTTGCTCCAATGCAACGATGATCGTGTTGCGCATGATGCGCGCTCCGGGTGCATGGCGTCTTTCGCTGTCTAAGCTCGGTATCGATCGCGGTATTTGCAAGAGTATGATCTCGTGTGGTCTGCCACTCGGTTTTCAATCGGCTGCCTATTCGATCTCGAACGTGCTGATCCAGGTGTCGGTTAATTCGTTTGGCGCCGATGTCACGACTGCTTGGGGTCTATCTGGGCGCCTGGATGGCATTATCTGGATGGTGACCGAGGCGCTCGGCGTATCGATCACTACGTTCTCGGCGCAGAACTTTGGCGCGCGCAATTACGAGCGCATGCGCAAGGGCTACCATACGTCGCTCGTGCTGTCGTTTATGCTCATTGGTGGCCTGTCTGCCGTGCTGCTGGTGTTCTCGGGTCCGCTGTCGCGTTTGTTTGTCGACGATGCTTCGATTTCGGCGTACACCACGACGATTCTTCATTTCATAGCGCCGTTTTACGCGATCTTCTCGATTATCGAAAACGCGTCGGGCTCCATTCGCGGTGCCGGTGTGAGCTTGCAGCCCATGCTGCTCACGATTTTTGGCACCGTGGTGCTCAGGGTGATCTGGGTGTTTGCGATTATGCCCTTCGATCCGTCGCTCGAGCATCTACTGCTGCTGTCTCTTATACACATCTGACGCTGCCGACGAAGCTAGAAGTGTAGAT
>URBA01000205.1 GCA_900545905.1 uncultured Collinsella sp. | reverse complement strand
CTTCTAGCTTCGTCGGCAGCGTCAGATGTGTATAAGAGACAGTCCTACACGTAGACCTTGTCGAGACGCATGCCAAAGCCGCAGGCGACCTCGTAGTTAATCGTTCCGCGCAGTCGGGCCATCTCGTCCATAGTGATCTCGGCATCGCCATCGCGGCCGACAATGATCATCTCGTCACCATACTCGGCCTCGGGAATCTCGTGTGCCGGGTTGGACTGAATGGCGACCATAAACTGGTCCATGCAGATATTGCCAACCTGATGCACGCGCTCGCCGCGATACAGCACATCCATACGATTGGAAAGCGTACGCGATAGGCCATCGGCATAACCGATCGGCAGCGTGCAGATCTGAACGCGCGTACGCGGTACGCGGTAGGTAAAACCGTAGCCCACGCCCTCGCCCATCGCAGGGTGTGCCACGCGCGTCACGCGCGCATGGACGCTCATAACGGGATCAAGCTGCATCACGCGGCCACTCAGCTCGCACGGCTGCATGCCATACAAGCCGACGCCGGCGCGAATCATATCAAAATGCATCGAGGGGTCGAGCATCGAGGACGGCGTGTTGGCGCAGTGCACGATACCGCACTCAAAGCCCGCATCCTTAATGGCCTGAACGGCCTCGGTAAAGCGCTGACACTGCAGCTTGTAGTCCCAGCCCGAAGGTTCATCGGCCGTGGCGAAGTGCGTAAATACGCCGTCGCACTGAATACCGCGATGGAAATTAATACCGCGGACAAAGTCGAGCACCTGCGTGTAATGTACGCCAATGCGGTTCATGCCCGTCTCGATGGCGAGATGATACTTGCCCACCTTGCCCGCCGCGACGGCACATTCGCCATACGCAAGAGCAAAGTCAGACGTATAGACCGAGGGCATGATATCAAACTCGAGCAACGTCGGAATGGCCTCGATAGGCGGCTCGCTTAGGATGAGGATGGGTTTCGTAATCCCGCCCTGTCGGAGCTCAACGCCCTCGTTAACCGTCGCCACGGCAAACATGTCGGCACCGGCCGAATACATGATCTTGGCGCACTCAACAGCTCCATGACCATAAGCATCGGCCTTGACCACGCAGCACAGGCGCTGACGTGGATTCAACAAGTTCTTATAGGCCCTCGTGTTGCGACGGAGCGCCCCGCGGTCGATCTCGACCCAGGACCAGCGCGTCAAATCGGCTTTATTCATGATTAGTCATCCGACCCTTCGTCCATGATTCCCAGATCTTCGAGCGCATCCTTTGCCGCCAGCTCCATGGCAGGACCGATCAAGTCGATAAGATCGGTTGCGATAACGCTCTTCTCACCATACTCCGTCGCCGCGGCAAAACCGGCGTAGCTGTGAAGTGCGACGGCGTACGAATACAGCAACTCCCAACGATCCATCTCGTCGCGCATGGTGGCAAGCGTGCCGGCCAAAATACCCGCGAGAACATCACCTGAACCGGCAGTTGCCAGAGAAGCCGGACCCGAGAGCGGCAGCAGTACACGCTCAACGCCACAGATAGCCGTCGTCGGCCCTTTGGCAATGACCACCAGATTGTCCGAGCCTGCAGCCCAAACAACCTTCTGCGCGGCCGCAATCGCGGTACCAAGGTCGTTCACCTCGTCACCGGCAACCAGACGCGAAAGCTCACGATAGTGCGGCGTCATAACCAACGGCTGCTCGCGGCGATACATCTCGGGGTTACTATCAATACCGTCAATGGCAATCTTAGCAAGGCAGTTGAGTGCATCGGCATCCAAAATAAGCGGTACATCAAGCTCGAGCAAGCCCGAAACCACCTGCATAGCGCCGGCAGACGTCGTCATACCGGGACCGCACAGCACGCAGCTGTACTTCTTTGCGATCTCGCACACCGTCATGCGCGCAGCGGCGCCAAAGGAGCCGCGGGAATCAGACGGAATAGCAAAGACGGGAATCGAAGGAAGTGCAATGCGAATAAGATTAGCGCAGGCGTCAGGAGCCGCGACTGCCACGTAACCAGCACCCGCGCGAGCTGCAGACTTGGCCGCCATAATGGCAGCACCAGGATATTGCGCAGATCCGGCGACAATAAGCACAGAGCCACGGGAATACTTATCGATATTCGTAGGTAGTGGGGCAAAGTAATCAACTAAGTCACCGGGCTCGACAATCTCGGCGGCGTGGTCGACATCATCGATGACCTCGTCAAGACGGTCGTAAAGATTGCCGCAGGTCAAATCGCCAGCATACTCAGGACCATCAGCGCTATACAGACCAATCTTGGGCGCAATCATCGTCACCGTGCGCTCGGCACGAATGCAGTCGTCATCAACAACGCCCGTCTCGGCATTCAGGCCCGAGGGGACATCAATGGATACGACACAATCGGCGCATTCATTGACCGTAGGAATCCAAATGGAGAACGGCGCACGCAGATTCCCGTGGAAACCGGTACCAAAAATGGCATCGACAACAACATCGGCCTTATCGATCAAAACCTCGAGTTCGTCACGCGAGGGGCCGACGCAAACGTGCACATCGCGGCCGGCAGTACGACGAGCAACATGACGTGCCAGAGCAGCAGGAATCTCATCCGGCTCAACCGGAGAAACGATATCGACGTCCACACCCTTATGGCTCAGGATATCGGCGGCAACCCAACCGTCGCCGCCATTATTACCAAAACCGACCAGAACGAGAACCCGATCGGGATTGAGCTTCAAGACCTCGTTGGCGGCAAACTCACCCGCTAGCTCCATAAGCTCGGCCTTCGAAGTCCCTTCGCGTTCGATGATATCCTCGAGACGAACGACTTCTTCGGTACTCAAAACCGGTTTCATCTATGCTCCTAGCGTATCTTGCGAAGCATCGCCCAGGTGCTCCGTCAATGCTGAATTCTGCAGCTGCTCGAGCTCATCTAATACAGAGCGAGCCTCTTTAAATGTCTGCGCAACGCGTTTCTTGGTGCTCACCTTTTCATCTTTTGGCTTAGGCCGAGCATCTTCGGTAATCGCGATGGCATTCGCAACGGCCAAGTCTCCCGTAAGCGTAATGGAAAGAGCGACCTCAACAACACCCAGTTCTTGAGCGATCTCGAGAGCACGGCCCGAAAGCAGCGCCTTCGGTTTGCCGAGTTTATCACGCGTTACCGAAACATCCTTGCGACCCACGCCTTGACTAAAACCCGTGCCGAGAGCTTTAAGCACCGCCTCGCGCGAAGCAAAGCGGCTCGCATAGTGAGCAGCGGGACGCGATGATACATCGCAATACGCACGCTCTTCTTCGGTAAACACACGCCGAGCAAACGACGGCGTCTTTTCAAGAATTGATTTCATCCGGGAAATCTCGACGATATCAACGCCGATACCAGCTTCAGCCATGTTCACCTCCATATCGCACAGACTAAGTTATTGTAGCCCGTTCACAGAAGATGCGACAAACGAGGGTTATAAAACACAGCTACTATGTGAGACAAAAGCCCGTAAACGCAAAAAAGGGGGAGGCCGCGAGGCCTCCCCCTTCTGCAGTTTCGATGACGGCTCGGTGCCGTCCACCGGTCAGCGGCGCCCTGGCCTCCCACGGGCTGGCCCCGCAGTACTCTCGGCGCGATGGGGCTTAGCTTCCGGGTTCGGAACGGGACCGGGCGTGCCCCCCATGCTCTGGCCGCTGACCGGTGGGCGGCGCCCACCGTTACGGTGTCCTGGGTCTCA
>URBA01000204.1 GCA_900545905.1 uncultured Collinsella sp. | reverse complement strand
CGGTGTTGGTGCGCCATGCGACTCGGCCGATCGGCGCCCATGCGAGGCGCTAGCCTTAAGACGAGACATCGCGACTGCCTATGCTTCGACATTGACTACAATAACGGCTGCAATCGCGAGTGGTCGTCGATGTGCAGTTTTCCAGACACCTGTTTTCTCTAAGAAAGGAAATCCCATGGCGGTATTGTTTGTTGAATATCCCAAGTGCTCGACCTGTAAGAAGGCCAAGGCATGGCTGGACGAACATGGGGTAGAGTACATCGACCGCGATATCGTTTTGGACAATCCCACGGCTGATGAGCTTGCGACCTGGATTGCTCGTTCGGGACTGCCGGTGTGGCGCTTCTTTAATTCGTCGGGCATGAAATATCGAGAGCTGGGCCTGAAGGCGCGTCTAGATGCGGGCATGACGGATCGGGAGTGCTACGAGCTGCTGGCGACCGACGGCATGCTGGTTAAGCGTCCGCTGTTGGTGGGCGACGACTTTGCGATTCCCGGCTTTAGGGAAGCAGCTTGGACCGAGGCGCTGCTGTAGCGGCTGCGGAAAGTGCGACCCGTTTTGAGCGCTCGGGGTGGGACGTGTTTTCCATCGGAGGGCTCGCTCGGCTCAATCCTTGAGCTGCGCCCATTCGTGCGGATCGTAGACCTTTACGTGCTTGTTGGGCTTGCCGCTCCAGTACTCCTCGTCCATAAAGGGCAGATATGCCTGAACACCGGGGCAGATAAAGGGAATCCGCTGCTGTTGCAGTCGCTCGCGCTGTCGCTGCTCCAGGTGCGCCTCGGATATGACGGTCGGCATGCCGGACAGCTCGACGAGGCTTGCCTGGATTCGCTTAAGGTCGGGGAGTCCCGCGTGCCATGACATCCGCATGATCAAAAAGGATGCACGGCGGTATTTTGCCTGCATCACCGTGATGGCGGGGCGCAGAGTGGGATGGATTTTGTCCCGTTCGGGCCAAAGGTCAGCAGTGATCTCGAGGCCCAGGGTCTCCCATAGGTAATCAAGCTCTTCGTCCATGGCGCCTCGATATCTACGCGATCATTGATACTTCGATTGTGTTGCCTGGTGCTATCGTTTTCACGGTAGAATCTGCCAACGGTTGACGGCTACCGCTCACGGCGTTTTGCCCTTCGTGTACAGCGGTTGGCTTCACAGGTCCTTCACGGGTTGGACTAAATTAGGCCAATTTGACTGAATTTCAAAAAAGTCAAAATTGGGGCTTGCGTCACGGCCGGACTTCCCGTATATTTCTTTCTTGCGCAAAGGCACAGCCGAGCGCAGCGATGCAGTCATTGGGATGTCGTCTAATGGCAGGACAGCGGATTCTGGTTCCGTCAATGGGGGTTCGACTCCCTCCATCCCAGCCATTGCATTTGCTACATATGGCCCGTTCGTCTAGCGGTTTAGGACGCCGCCCTCTCAAGGCGGAGATCACCAGTTCGAATCTGGTACGGGCTACCAAAATTGAACGCCCGGGCCTCGTAAGAGACCCGGGTTTTGTGTATTGACCGATATTTAAGGCGCGCGTTGAGTCTGCCGCCCGGACCGAGGAGTTGTCATGGACCTGCCTATCAGCTTGGAAGACATCACGTATGCCGAGAACTATCTGGCGCAGGGCGACCTGGCTACGGCGACGCCGCTGCTGGAGCGTCTGGTGGAGCTCGCCGAGGAGTATATTGATGCTGAGTGCAAGACGGAGGAGAAGCGTCAATACTTTAGCTTCGATAGCAAGTTTGAGCGCTTGGCCTATCGCCGCGTGGAGAAGGATCCGCGCGAGCTCGTGCAGGTCGAGGTGCCGTTTGACCGCCTGTACTCTGACATGGCGTTTGCCTACATTCGCCAGCAGGATTATGTGAGCGCTCGTAATGCCCTGATGCAGGCTGTGCGTTGGGACCCCATGAACTGCAACTATCGCTTGGATTTGGCCGAGCTGTTCCGCGCACTCGAGGACAAGCAGGAATGGGCATCGCTCTCGTTCTCGGTGCTGGAGCGTGCAAGTGATGGCAAGTGCGCCGCCCGCGCTTACGCCAATCTAGGTCAGTACTTCTTGGAGCCCGAGACCGAGAACGTTTCGGCTGCCGTGGGCTGCGCGCGTCTGGCGCTGCGCCTGGCGCCCAACGATGCGCATACGACGCGCCTGCTCAACAAGATCCATACCACCTATCCGGATGCCGCCGATGAGAGCGACGAGCACGTGATGGGTGAACTGGCCCTGCAAGGCGTTCCGACCTCGCCTTCGGCCGAGATTGCCATCTGCCTGATTATGTGCGCGACCGATGCTGCAAGCGACGGCGACAAGCAGGAGGCTACGCGCCTGACGGTCCGTGCTCGCGACTTGGTGGGCGAGGAGGCCTGCGCGGCGATTATCAAACTGGTGCGCGAGAGCGATGCCGAGCTTAATGCCGAGCGCAGGGCAAAGCGCGAGGCTGCGGGCTCAAACGCCGATGGCGCCAAGGAGGCCGGCGATGCCCAGTAAGCGCGAACGCAAACTCATTTCCAAGAATCGCTCGGCACATCACGAGTACTTTATCGATGAGACGTTTGAGTGCGGTATTGAGCTGAGCGGCACCGAGGTCAAGTCGATTCGCGAGCGCGCCTGTCAGATCACTGACACTTTTGCGCTGATTCGTGGCGGCGAGTGCTGGCTCGTCGGACTGCATATCCATCCTTATAGCCATGGTGGCGTGTGGAATCGCGATCCCGACCGTCGGCGTCGTCTGCTGCTGCACCGCAAGGAGATTGACTTTCTTGACGGCAAACTTCGCAACCGTGGTTATGTGCTGGTTCCGTTGGAGCTCTACTTTAATACGGACGGCCGCGTAAAGCTGCTGCTGGGTCTGGGTCGCGGCAAGAAGCTCTACGACAAGCGCGAGGACATGGCCAAGCGTGATGTCCAACGCGAGATCGACCGCGCCCTTAAGGAACGCAACCGCTAGGCACTCTGCATAAGTTGCGGTGGAATACGGACTGTTTTGCCTGTTTGAGGGGCTATTCAGTCCTTATTTCACCGCAACTGCGGGCGTCTCATCTTGCTTATACTGTTTTGACACATATGTCTCAAAGGTGGTGTCCGTTGTGGGCGCCGCCTTTTTTGTGGGTACATACATCCATGAGGTTCCAACCCGCGTTAGGGGAGTGATTGTTATGGACAAAACTGCGTTCTTTACCATGCCGAGCGGTCTGTACGTGGTGAGCGCCGCGGCAGACGGGCTGCGCGCCGGCTGCGTCATCAACACTGCGGTGCAGGTGACGTCCATGCCGCCGCGCATTTCGGTTGCCGTGAACAAGGACAACGTCACCTCGGGCGTCATCGCTTCGGCCAAAGCGTTCGCGCTGACCGTGATCGATCAGACCGCCGACATGCTCTACATCGGTAACTTTGGGTTCCGCACCAGCAGCGATTATGACAAGTTTGCTAAATACGAGACCCGCGAGACGGCTCTGGGCATGCCCTATGTGCCCGAGCATGCGGCGGCCCTGTTTAGCTGCCGTTTGATCGACACTGTGGATGTGGGCACGCATCTGCTGTTTATCGGCGAGGTCGAGGATGCCGAGCGCTTGAGTGACGAGACGCCGCTCACCTACGATTACTACCATAAGGTCCTGAAGGGCAAGACGCCTCCGAAGGCGTCCTCGTATCAAGGTTAGAAATGTTTTAAAAATACTTGCATTATATTATTAAGAATCTATAC
>URBA01000203.1 GCA_900545905.1 uncultured Collinsella sp. | reverse complement strand
GTGTATAAGAGACAGGGTCCGCGCCGGGACCCTTCGCGCGCAAGGCATTGCGCTGGCCCACGCCAAAGCGGTGTTGTTCGTCGATGACCACGAGCGACAAGTGCTTAAAATTCACGTCTTCGGAAAGCACGGCATGCGTACCAAAGAGCACGTCAAGCTCGCCCGATTCCAACTGCGAATGGATGAGCTCGCGCTCCGCCGCCGGCGTGGCGCCCGTCAGGAGCGCCCAAGACATGCCGGCCTGAGAGAGCAAAGGGCCGGTCTTATCGGCATGCTGACGAGCCAGCACGCCCGTAGGCGCCATGACGCAGGCCTGGGTGCCGCTATCGACGGCTACGGCCAACGCACAGGCGGCAACGGCCGTCTTGCCGGTACCGACATCGCCCAGCAGCAGACGGTTCATGACGCGCGTATCATCGCACATATCGTGCAAAATATCCTGGAATGCGGCCTCCTGCTCGTCGCTCAGCGAAAACAGCAGGGCCTGCCTAAGAGCAACAAGGTGCTCACCCGCGGTGTGGGCGTAGGGAACCACCTCGACCAAGCCGCCGTCATTGCGCAGACGAAGCGCGAGCTGCAGGTACAGGCATTCCTCATAGGCCAAACGGCGGCGCGCAATGTCGCGCTCGGCCATACTCGAGGGAAAGTGAATCGAACGAAGCGCACGGGCATTGCTCATGAGCTTGCGCTTTGCGCGCAGCGGTGCCGGGATGGGATCAAAGGGATTGCCGACGAGCTCAAGAGCACCGCTCACAATGCGACGCATCCATGCCTGGCTTACGCCATCACTTACGTAGTGGACCGGCAAAATGGTACCCGCGGCACGACCATCCTCAAGCTTTTCAAAATGCGGCGAGGCCATCTGCTTAAAGCCGTAGGCAAACTCGACCTTACCCATCACGGCCAGACGGTCACCCCGCTTAAGCTGCTGGGCAATCCAGGGCTGGCGGAAAAAGGCGACCTGCAGCACACCCGTGTCATCCACGAGCGATACCTCGGTCACCTGCATGCGCGGACGAGGCTGCTTTTGAACAATGCGGTCGACCGTGGCAACGATGGTGCACACGGTCCCGATGGGCGCCATCTCGATGGACCATGAGCGGGTAAAGTCCAGATATCGATGCGGGATATGGAGAAGGAGGTCCCCCACCGTCCGGATTCCCAGACGGCGAAGGGCCTCCTCACGTTTACCCGAAACATATTTGAGTCGCGCGATATCCTCGTCGAGCGCATTGCTCTGGGCAAAGCGCTCCGAGACGCGCGGCACGGAGCACAGCTCGGACATGGGCAGTTGCCTACTCGATCGAGAAGATCACGGGATAGAGCGGCTGCTCGCCACGATGGGCATCAATCTCCAAGTCGGGCTGAGCCTCCTCGATGGCGTCGACGATCTCCTGGAAGGCCTCGTCGGACAGCTCCTCGCCGGCCAGAATCGTCAGCGCGTCGCCTTCCTCTTCCTCCTGCATACGGTTGATGCAGTCGAGGGTGACCTGTTTCACATCGGAGCCGACCACGTCGATGGAACCGGCGATGATGCCCATGACGTCACCGGAGTGAATCGGAGAGCCGTCCGAGGCGCTGGAATCGCGCACGGCGCGGGTGACCTCGCCATCGCGGACCTCGCTGATGGCGTCGACCATAGCGGCAACGGCATCCTCGAGCTCGGAATCGGGCAGGGCCGCGAACAGCGCGGAGAAGGCCTGCGGAACGGTTTTGGTGGGAACGACGGCAACCTTCTTGTCGGTGCAGGCAGAGGCGGCGGCCTCGGCAGCCATGCGGATGTTACCGTTGTTGGGCAGGATGATAACCGAGGTCGCGTTGACCTGGTCGACGGCGCCCAGCAGATCGGCGGTCGAGGGGTTCATGGTCTGGCCACCCGAGACGATCACGTCAACGCCGAGGGACTTGAGGATGTCGGCCTCGCCCGAACCGGCGGCAACGGCGACAAAGCCCAGCGCCTTGGCGGGCTCGGCGGCCTTTTCCTGGTCCTCATGAATCTTGGCGGTACGGTCGTGGGCCTCCATCTCCATGTTGTGGATAAAGACCTCGTAAATCTGACCGAGCTGCAGCATGTGCTCGAGCACCAGGTTGGGGGTGTTGGAGTGCACATGGATCTTGTAATCGGGGTAGGCACCCACGAGCAGCTCGCAGTCGCCCATGGAACCCAGGAACTTAAGGCACTCGTCCTCGTCAAAGGGAGCGTCGGCCTTAAAGAGGAACTCGTTGCAGTAGCGGAACTCCGAGCCCTCCCAGTCGTCGTTAGCCTCGATCTCAACACGACCAAGAGCGGCATCGCGGGCAGAGCCGGCGGAGTCAAACGTAGCGGAAAAATCCTCGACCAAGGTGCTGCGACCAAGAGCGGCAGCCACAAAGTTCTCGAGGAAAATGGCAAATCCAAAAGCGCCGGAGTCGACCACGCCGTTCTCTTTGAGGACGGGCAGCAGGTCGGGCGTGCGGGCGACAGACTGATATGCCTCGACGACGATAGCGTCGAGCGCGTCCTCGGCCGAGAACTTCTTCTTCTCGCACTCGTCGGCCTTGGTCGAGACATCGCGCAGCACCGTGAGGATCGTGCCCTCAATGGGCTTGCGGACGGCCTGGAAGGCGACCTTGACGGCTCGGCGGAACGCATAGGCGATGTTGGCGGACGTAATGGGCTCATCGGCAGAGACGAGACCCTCGGCCACGCCGCGCAGGATCTGAGAGGTGATGACGCCGGAGTTGCCGCGGGCACCCATCAGGGAGCCGTGGGTGATGGCGCCGGCGATGGCCTCCATGTCGGCATCGGCGGGAAGGGCGGAAAGCTCCTTGGTCACCGAGGCGAGCGTGAGCGACATGTTAGTACCGGTGTCGCCGTCGGGTACGGGGAAGACATTGAGCTTGTTGATCTCCTCGGCCTTGTCGGAAACAGCAGCCGCAGCGATCGGAAAACAGGTGCGAATGGTCTTTGCAATCATGGGTATTTGAATCTCCGTTTTCGGATGCTAGTTCAGACGGCTCTTGAGCGCGTCGATATGGATGCCGATCTTAAGGCTGGCGGGATCGATCTGGGCGATCTCCTGCAGGGTGAAGGCAACGGAGCTCGAAAGATTGTGGCAGACGGACTTCATGTTGACGCCGTTCTCGAGCACGACGTGAAGATCGACCGTAAGGCCGTTCTCGTCGGCGGAGACAAGCACGCCCTTGCGGAGGCGCTGACCGGCAAGCAGGCGCACGCTCTCGGCGCCCTGGAGCTGCTCAGCCATACCGACAACGCCATAGCACGTCATCGCGGCATAACCGGCAATATCGGCAATAACGTCGTTCGAGACGCTCAGGCTGCCGTTGATGGTCTCAGACACAAGAATCTCCTTATCTGGTGCTCACGGCACCATGTCGTGGGAGCAATCATTGCAATATTCTACAACGACCGCGCCATGTTGAGGTGATGGGTCGCGGGATTACATCCTCGACACGAAATGTTGATATGGCAACGTCCGAGTCAAGTGGTCGCGGCATGAAAAAACCCGCCGCATAAGCGACGGGTTTTACAACCTGGCTCCCCGGGTAGGACTCGAACCTACAACAGCGCGGTTAACAGCCGCGTGCTCTACCATTGAGCTACCGAGGAATTTAAAGCCCAACGGAAAGGGCTGGAAAATTCTGGCTCCCCGGGTAGGACTCGAACCTACAACAGCGCGGTTAACAGCCGCGTGCT
>URBA01000202.1 GCA_900545905.1 uncultured Collinsella sp. | reverse complement strand
TTTTGGGGCCGCTGCCGCCGCGCGAGGCCAAGCCGGGCGGCTTTATAGGCCCCAAGCAGTTCGCCCCGCGCCGCGTGGGACGGCAGTATTTTCGACGTTGCCGGATCGAGGGCGATGTCGACTTTATCTTTGGCGGCGCGCGTGCCTACTTTGAGGGGTGTGAGATTCGCTCGCTCAACCGCGATATGGATGTCAACGGGTATGTAACGGCAGCCTCCACGCCTCAGGGCGAGCCGTACGGATTTGTGTTTCATGGCTGTTCGTTTACAGCCGATGAGGGCATTGCCCCCGGATCGGTCTATCTGGGTCGTCCATGGCGCGAGTGGGCCCAGACCGTTTTGCTCGAATGCTGGCTGGGCCCCCATATTTCACTCGAGGGCTGGTGGGATTGGAATAAGCCAGCGGCACATGACGGCACCCTGTATGCCGGTGGTACCCTGTTTGGCCCGGCGGGCGAAACTGTCGCTTGGGTGCCGTGGGCGCATTGCCTGACTGGTCAGGATTCCGAACGCTATGCGCGTGACCGAGTGCTTGCCGGCACGGATGGTTGGGATCCCGAGGGCGGCGACGGTGATGCGGTAGAGACGGCCGGGCTATCTGCCAATGGCCGCACCGTGCACATCGAGACGTACTACGAGGACGAGCCTGCGCTGCGCACCCGACTGAAGCGCGAAGGGCGCTCGGCCGCATTTACGGGCAAGACTCCCACAGACTTTGAGGCATGGAAGGCTGCGACCAGGACTCGTCTGTACGATATTTTGGGTCTTTCGCTTATGGACCGCGCCCCGATTGAGATTCGTGAGCTCAATCGCGTGCGGGTTGCCGGCAGCATCGTGCGTACTCATGCGGTGTTGCAGGTTGAGCACGATGTGTGGATGCCGTTTTACCTGTTGGAGCCGTCCCGCCCCAAGCTTGACGAGCGGGGACTCAAGCGCTGCTATATCTGCCCGCATGGTCACCAGGGGGCGGGTGCTGCAAGCATAGCCGGCGTTGCGGGCGTGCCGGCGGTCGATGATGCCGTGCGTAAGTTCAATTACGACTACGGTCTGCGTTTGGCACGCATGGGTTACGTGACCGTCTGCCCCGACGCGCGCGGCTGGGGATACCGTCGTGACTGGAAGGGTCAGGGCGATGACGAGAACAGCTTTCTGCGCGGCACGTGCCTAAACCAGGCGCGCATGGCCGAGCCGCTGGGACTTACCGTTGCGGGCCTCAACGCCTGGGATAACATGCGTCTGATCGATTACCTAGAGGCGCGCGGCGACATTGCCATGGACGACCTGGGCTGTTTTGGCTTTTCGGGCGGCGGTTACATGACGTTGTACCTGTCCGCGCTCGACCCGCGCGTGCGCAAGGCGTTCGTCTCGGGCTATCTGTACGGCGTTGATGATTCGCTACTGCACCTCAACGGCAATTGCAGCTGCAATTACACGCCTGGACTCTGGCGTCTGCTCGACATGGGCGACATTGCATCGCTTGTCGCGCCACGGCCGCTCTTGGTTCAGAGCTGCGAGAAAGACCATCTCAACGGCGCCCGCGGGCTTGCGAACGTAGACGAGCAGCTCGATATCGTTCGCGACGCCTACGCGCTGCTGGGCAAGGACGAAAACCTTCTGCACGAGGTCTGCCCGGGTGGACACCACCTGGGCGTGGCGCATCTTGCCGAGGATATCGAATGGCTCGATTCGCAAGTTGCGGAATGCGCCCGTGCATAGCCCCTCGGCATGCTGCAAATAAACGGTACGTACCTGTATGGCCGCCAATGGGCGGATGAGGAGAAGATTATGGAAACGAAGAACTTGAGTGAATCGACCATTTGCTGCTTTGGCGATTCGACCACATGGGGGGATAACGGATGCGGCGCAGGCGGCAACGACATCTCGTGGACCTCGCATCTGGGCACGCTGCTGGGCGGCGCTACGATCGAGAACTTTGGTATTAAGGGTTCGCGTATTGCCGTCAAGGCCGACCGTAGCGATTCGTTTGTCGAGCGCTTGGACGGCATCGATCACACGGCAGATATCTGCATCGTCTTTGGCGGCGTTAACGACTTTAGCCGTAACGTGCCGCTGGGAGAGCTGGGCAGCACGGACGTGCACGAGTTCTACGGTGCGCTCGACTACCTGATCCGCACCATCACGGCGCGCTCGCCTCAGGCAAAGCTGGTGTTTATGACGCCGTGCAAGACGAGCGGCAAACACGAGAAGGATATTCCGGCAAGCAACGAGGCCAACCATCTGGGCCTGACGCAAGACGCCTATGTGCGCGCGATGCTGGAGGTCTGCGATCGCTACTCGGTGCCGGTGATCGACCTGTATGCGCAAAGCGGCATCAGCCCGTTTTTGCCGGAGCACCGCGAGCTCTACATGCCGGACGGTCTGCATTACAGCCCTGCCGGCTATGAGCGCTTGGCGCATCGCATCGCTGCGGGCCTCACCGCCGTTTGCCGTTAAAAGTTTGCCGTTCACGGGGATTATAGGGTTAACGTTCACCCTATAATCCCCGTTCGCGTTACACTAGGGTAAACGTTCACCCATCATTAACGTCAGAGGGGACAGCAATGGGTTGCAATCAGATTCTGGACCGCTACATCGAGCAGTTGATCGAGACCTCTACGCCGCAGGCGCCGGCCTGGAACATCGAAAAGCTCCGTGCCGGCAAGGAGAACACTTGGAACTACATCGATGGCTGCATGATCAAGGCGCTCATCGAGCTGTACGAGATCACGGGTGAGCAACGCTACCTGACCTTTGCCGACGACTATATCGACTTCTTTGTCCAGGAAGACGGCACCATCAAGCATTACAACCCCGAGGAGTACAATCTCGACAACGTCAACGCGGGCAAGACCCTCTATAAGCTGTATGACCTGGTGGGCAAGCCCAAATACCGTGCCGCCATGGATACCATCTACCGTCAGCTCGAGTCCCAGCCGCGCACCAAAGAGGGCGTGTTTTGGCACAAGGCCGTCTATCCCAACCAGATCTGGCTCGACGGCATGTACATGGCCCAGCCGTTCTACATGCAGTACGAGCTGAGCTTCCACAACCGCCGTGCCTGCTCGGATAGCTTCCATATGTTCCAGGTCGTGCATGACCTGATGCGCAACCCCCTCAACGGCCTGTACTATCACGCCTACGACGCGAGCCGCAAGCAGTTCTGGTGCGACCCAGTCACCGGTCTTTCGGCCAACTTCTGGCTGCGCGCCGAGGGTTGGTTTGCCATGGCGCTCATCGATACCTGGGAGCTCATGCCGCCCTCGATGTCGGCCGAGAAGGACGAGATCCGCAAGATGTTCCACGACTTGATCGACGCCATGCTGCCGTATCAGGACGAGAAGACCGGCATGTGGCACCAGGTCATCAACCTGCCCAACATCGCCCCCAACTATCTGGAGGAGTCGGGCAGCGCCATCTTCGCCAACGCCATCATGAAGGGCGTGCGCCTGGGCGTGCTGGGCGAGCGCTACTACCAGTACGGTCGCCGTGCGTTTGATGGCATTTGCGACACTTGCCTGTCCGAGCGTGACGGGCAGCTGGCGCTCGACAACATCTGCCTGGTGGCGGGCCTTGGCAACACCGCGCACCGCGAGGGCACGTTTGGCTACTACATGAGCGAGCCCGTTGTCAAAAACGACGCGAAGGGCGTGGCGCCGCTGGTGCTGTCTCTTATACACATCTCCGAGCCCACGAGACTACGCTGCATCTCG
>URBA01000201.1 GCA_900545905.1 uncultured Collinsella sp. | reverse complement strand
GATCTACACTTCTAGCTTCGTCGGCAGCGTCAGATGTGTATAAGAGACAGGTCGACGAGTACAACGAGATGTGCGACAACGGCTGGGACGACATCTTTGAGAAAGAGCGCGAGTTTATGAAGCCGCTCGAGAAGGGCCCCTTCTATTGCTGCAAGCAGTACTGTGGCGCCTACGGCACCCTGGGCGGCGTGCTCATTAACCACAAGATGGAGGTCATGACCGACGACTATGAGGTCATCCCCGGCCTGTACTGCGTTGGCACCGACGCCTGCACCATCTATGGCGACTCCTATAACTACTGCATCCCGGGTAACACCATGGGCTTCTGCCTTAACTCGGGTCGCATCGCCGGCGAAAACGCCGCCGCAGCCCTCTTTGAGGACGCGGGCGACGAGGAGTGGTCGTAACACCGCAGCTGTTCGCGCCTGCAGACACCCACGCGTTGGGTGCGGGCGGGGATTTGCCCTACAAGCGAGGCGCTCGGGATTGCTTTGGTCCCGGGCGCCTTTCTGGACAAGAGCGACGTTTTGAGGGGAACGAATGAAGCTAACGATTAATGGAGCCGAGGTCGAGGCACGCGAAGGGCAAAATGTCCTGGAAGCCGCGCTCGATGCCGGTATCTATATTCCGCATCTGTGTAAACATCCCGATCTTGAGGCCGTCGGCGGATGCCGCCTGTGCATGGTCGAGATCGAAGGCCAAGATGAGCCGGTGTGTGCCTGCAAGACGCAGGTTGCCGAGGGAATGGTCGTCAACACGACAGGCGAGCAGGCCGAGCGCGTGCGCAAGCTGGCAATGGAGCTTATCTTGGCCACGCATCCCGCCGATTGCACCGGCTGCCCCAAGTACGGCAAGTGCGAGCTGCAGTCTATGTATCAGTACCTGGGAGTTTCGCCTGCGCGCTGGCGCACCAAGAGCCGTCCGGTCGCCACGGACGAATCGAACCCGCTGATCACCCATATGTTCACCCGCTGCATTCGGTGCGGTCGCTGCGTGCGCGCGTGCCGCGAGCTGCGCGGCGCCGGCGTCTTGGACTACCAGCGCACCGAGGACGGCATTCGCATTGGTACGGACGGCAGCGTGAGTCTGCAAGAGGCCGGATGCCGTTTTTGCGGTGCCTGTATCGAAGTGTGTCCCACGGGCTCGATCGTCGACACGCTCGATATGTTCGATGAGAACAAGTCCTATGCCGACAACGTGGTCCCCTGTCGCTCGGGCTGTCCCGCCCACGTGGATATCCCACGCTACCTGCGTCACATCCGTAACGGCGAGTACACCCGAGCCGCCGCGGTGGTGCGCGAGAAGGTCCCGTTCCCCGAGAGCCTGGGCGACATTTGCGTCCATAGCTGCCAGGATGCCTGCAAGCGCAACGAGCTCAACGGCACGCCGGTTTCGGTTTGCCGTCTTAAACGCGCCGCGGCCGTGCGCGATGCGGGCGACTGGAAGGCCAACGTGCGCCATGAGCCGCTGAGCGGCAAGAGCGTCGCCGTTGTGGGTGCCGGTCCCGCCGGCTTGACCGCCGCACTCTATTGCGCCGAGAAGGGCCACAAGGTCGTGGTGTTCGAGGCCAACGAGAAGGTCGGCGGCCAGATGCGCTACGGCATTCCGGCGTATCGCCTGCCTGATGCCACGGTCGATGCCGAGGTTGCGACGATTTTAGAGATTGCCCAGGGTGATGACGCCGAGCCGCGCATTGAGCCGCGCATTGAGCTGCGCTGTGGCGAGCGAATCGCCGATCCCAAGGCTCTTCTTGACCAGGGCTTCGATGCCGTGCTGGTTGCGGTGGGAACCCATGACGGAACGGTGCTTCCCATGCCCGGCCACGACCTCGAAGGCGTACTGCGTAACACCGATTTTCTGAAGGCCGCCCGTATGGGCAGCGCCCCGGACCTGACGGGCAAGCGCGTCGTGGTGCTGGGCGGCGGCAACGTTGCCTACGACTGCGCCCGTACCGCCGTGCGCCTGGGTGCTGCCTCGGTCGATGTCGCCTGCCTTGAGGCCCAAGACGCGATGACCTCGACGCCCGAGGAGCGTGCCGAGGCCGCCGAGGAAGGCGTGGTCCTGCACGATGCCTATGCCTTTACCAGCATTAACGAGACCGAGGACGGTTCGGGCAAGGTCGGTTCCATGACGATCCACAAGATCGAGCGGTTCTACTTTGACGAGAACCACCGCGCCGTCACCGAACTGCTCGACGGCGGCGAGAAGACCATCGATGCCGACTGCGTGATCTTTGCCGTGGGTCAAAAGCCCGAGGGCACGGCCCAGATGGGCCTTGAGCTTACGCACGGCCCGTATATCGTGGCCGATACCGAAGGCAAGACGAGCGTTGAAGGCATCTGGTCGGCGGGCGACTGCGTGACGGGTACCAAATCGGTGATCGCGGCAATCGCTGCAGGTCGCACGTGCGCCTCGGCCATCGACCGCGCTTTGGGTGGCGATGGCAACATCAACGAGGAGCTGACCGAGCATGATGCTCCCGAGCAGTGGATTGGGCGTGTCCCCGAGGGTTTCTACGACGATGCCGTGCAGCCCGAGTTTGTCGATGCCCAGACGCGTAAGGATAACTTCGATACGTTTGAGTGCCCCTATACCGACCATGAGGCTACGTGCGAGGCGAGCCGCTGCTTGCAGTGCGATTTGCGCCTAACGATCAGTATGCCGCGCCTGTGGAACGAATACTAGGAAAGGAGCGATAACCCATGACGATCATCAACTTTATGCCTGCGCATAAGCAGGCCCCCGTCGCGCTCTGGCTCCTTAAGAAGGACGTGGCGGCCGCTGCGGAAAAAATTGCAGGGGCCGGTGCCCAGGCGGTTTTGGTGCCGGCAGGTGATGAGGTCTCTGCCGCGCTCGCGGATGCGTTGGGCGAGTCCTGCCGCGTGATCGAGTGCGACCCGAGCCTGGGCTTTGTCTATGCCAACGGTTCGGCCGCGGCCAAGATGCTCGACGGCGAAAAGCCTCTCCCATCTTGCTGCGAGGGCGATGGCGCCGACCGCTGCCTGAGCGGATCAGAGTTACTTGCCGCCGAAGGCAAGCGCTGGGTGTGGATTGACGGGGCCGAGGAGCCCGTTGAGATCGACCGTGTCGTGAGTGCGGAATCCCTGGTTGCCGCGGCGGGCGCCGACGACGCTAAAGCGGTGGGGATTGGCTATCCCAGCGGTCTGCTGCTGGGGCCCGATGACACCTCAAAGATTGAGCTATGCAGCGACTACGTGCGCGTCTACACCGCCAAAAACTGCATGGCAAAGGCGCTTTTGGACATTTGCACGCTCTATCGTCACGAGAGCTGCGGACGCTGTGTCTTTGGCTACGAGGGCTCGCATCAGATTGCAACGATTCTTGCCGATATCTGCCGCAAGAAGGGCAAGCCGGGTGACTTGGCGCTCCTTCGCGACCTTTGCCCCGTGATGCAGGCGCAGTGTCTGTGCGAGCAGGGTCGCGTGCTGGCGCGCACGGTGCAGTCGTTCCTCGACCTGTTCGAGGGCGAGATTATGCAGCACACCACCAAGAAGGTCTGTGCCGCCGGGGAATGCCAGGCATTCTTGACCTTCCATATCCTCGCCTCCAAATGCCAGGCATGCAACAAGTGTGTCGATTCGGACGTTTGCGAGGAGGACGCGATTCTGGGAAGGCCGCGGTTCATCCACGTGATCGACCAAAAGGCTTGCACCCAGTGCGGTGCCTGCCTGGATATCTGCGACAACGGCGCGATCGTCACAGCTG
>URBA01000200.1 GCA_900545905.1 uncultured Collinsella sp. | reverse complement strand
GTGTATAAGAGACAGGGCAACAAGCATAAGCAGGCCGCCGATGCAGGGGATGCCGCGGCGCTCGGCCTCGAGCATCAGGCCCGTGCGGGCGGGGTTGTAGACAATGTCGATGACGCCCTCGAGCGCATCGAGGCCTTCGAGCGTGCAAGGCGCGTCGGGGCAATGGGGGAACATGCCGGCGGGCGTGCAGTTGACGAGTAGGGCGGCGTCGGACTGCTGGGCGATGTTGTCGTAGTTGACCTCCCTCGTGCGGCCTACGGGCACGACGGTGGCGCCTAGGTCACCAAGCACCATGCTTGCCGTGGTACCGGCACCGCCAGTCGCGCCAAGCACGAGGGCCTTCTTACCGGCAACCTCTACACCCAGCTCCTCGACCAGGCACTGGAAACCGAAGTAGTCAGTATTATCGCCGTGCAGGCGGCCGTCGGGCAGGCGCGTGATGGTGTTGACGTTGCCCATGCGCTCGGCGAGCGGGCTCAGCTCGTCCAGGTACTCCATTACGGCGCGCTTGTAGGGGATGGTCACGTTGGTGCCCTCCCATTCGTCGCCCGTCATAAAAGCCTCAAGATCCTCGGGCTCGCGCTCAAAACGCACGTACTCAAGCCCCGCCAGCTCCTTGTAGATGGTCGGGGTGTAGCTGTGGCCCAGCACGCGGCCCAGCACGCCGTAGGGGCGGGTTGCGGCGGTATCGGTCATCTAGAGCACCTCCGTGTAGCTGCCAAAGTAGGTGAAGCTCTCGCATACGTCGTCGATCGAATCGAGCAGGTCGTCGAGGGCCTTGCTGCCAAAGGGACAGTCCAGGTCAAAGTAGAACATAAACTCAAAGTCGCGACCGGGGATGGGGCGGCTCTCGAGCTTGATGAGGTTGATGTTGAGCGCGTAGAAGCGCTCGAGTACGCGGTAGAGGGCGCCCGGCTCGTTGGCCGTGGTGATCATGAGCGAGGTACGGTTGGCACCGGGATAGACGCGTGGCTCGCGGCTGATGACGACAAAGCGCGTGTAGTTGTTGTCCGAGTCCTGGATGTTGGACTCCAGCACCTCCAGGCCATAGAGTGCCGCGCAGCTGCGCGATGCGATGGCGGCAACATCGGTGCGGTCGGAATTGGCGACCATCTCGGCCGACATGGCGGTGTTGGGGTACTTGGTGGCGTGCAGGTCGTGGGACTCGATAAAGCCCGCACACTGGGCAATGGCTTGGCCGTGGCTGTAGACCTCGCGCACGTCGGCGAGCTTGGTGCCGGGCTTGACGAGCATGTTGTGGTCGATCTTGAGGCGAAGCGAGCGCACGATGTGGAAGTCGAACTGGGCGAGCAGGTCGTAGACGGCGTTGACCGAGCCGGCGGTGGAGTTCTCGATGGGCAGCACGCCAAACTCGCAGAAGCCGTCGCGTACGGCGCGCATGACGCCCTCGAAGGTCTCGAAGAATGCGATATCGGGCACGTCGAAGAGCTTGCACGCGGCGATCTGGCTATAGGCACCTTCCACGCCCTGGCAGGCAACTGTGGCCGTTTGAGGGAAGGGCGTGTCAAAGGCTGCAGCCGTGGCGTGGGCCTTTTGCGAGACGGTGATGCCCTTGAGCTCGTTAATGTAGCGCTGCTGCTCGGCCTTGCTCATGCTCATAAGGAGGCGGAACAGGGTGATGGTCTGCGCCTCGTAGCGCTCGGGCGCGCGGCTGGCGAGGTTGTTGAGTTTTGAGCGCTCGCGGGCGGGGTCAAAGACGGCCTTGCCCATCTCGATCTTTGATTTGGCGACCTCGGTGGCAATGTCCATTCGCTCGACAAAGCTATTGAGGAGCGTGGTGTCGATGCCATCGATGGCCTGGCGGATGTCAGCAAGGTCCATAGGGACCCCTTTCGTGAATGGTTGCCTGGGGTAGTTAATTTGGGACGGGGCTTTTTTAGCTACCCTTTGACTGTCGACGAATCGATGGGTGCCAGGGCAAATATCAACTGGCATATGGGGGTAGCTAAAATAGCCCCGTCCCAAATTAACTACCCTTGGGGTGGGTGGACTAAAGCTGTCCGGCGTCTTCTAGGAGGGCGTCCCAAATTGCGAGGGCGGCGGCTGCTTCGGCTACGGGGACAGCTCGGGGGACGATGCAGGGATCGTGACGGCCGTGGACCGAGAGCTCGGCATTTTCCATGGCGTCCATGTCTACGGTCTGCTGCTCGCGGCCAATTGAGGGCGTCGGCTTTACGGCCATGCGCCACATGACGGGCGCGCCGGTCGAAATACCGCCCAGGATGCCGCCGGCGTTATTGGACTCGACCTCGATTTCGCCGGTCTCGGCATCGATGCGATACGGGTCGTTGTTCTCGCTGCCACGCATGGCGGCGACGGCAAAGCCCATGCCAAACTCCACGCCCTTAACGGCGGGAATGCCAAAGGCGATCTGCGCGATGCGGTTCTCGATACCGTCGAACATGGGGTCACCAATGCCCGCGGGAAGCCCATAGATGCCGCACTCCACGATGCCGCCGATGCTGTCGAGCTCGTCGCGCGCGGACAGAATTTCCTCGCGCATGCGACTGGCGGCCGCGGCGTCGATGCAGGGCAGGTCGTTCGTAAGGATTGCCTTGCGGTCGGCCTCGCGATAGATCATGTCGTCCATGGGCAGGTCGGAGATGCCGCCGATCTGCGCGACGTGCGCCATGACCTTGATACCGCGGGCCTCGAGTGCCTGCAGGGCGATGCCGCCGGCGATGCATAAGGGGGCCGTTAGGCGGCCGGAGAAATGCCCGCCGCCGGCGACATCGTGCATGTTGTGGTACTTCACGCGCGCAGGGAAGTCTGCGTGCCCGGGGCGGGGCTTGCGGCGCAGCTCGGAATAGTCCTTGGAGCGCGTGTTGGTGTTCTCGATAATCGCGGCGATGGGCGCGCCGGTGGTATGTCCATCGACAACACCGGCGATGATGTGCGCGGCGTCGGCCTCGCGGCGTTTGGTTGCGGTCTCGTCGCGACCGGGGGCGCGACGGTTCAAAAAGGCCTGCAGCGCTTCTTGGTCAACGGCGATGCCGGCGGGGACGCCATCGAGCGAGCAGCCGATGACGGGGGAGTGCGACTGGCCGAAGATGCTTAAGTGCAAGACGTTGCCAAAGGTCGAGGACATGCTATTCCTCCTCGAGCGTGACCTTGCCGCCCAACAGGCGGTAGTGGTCGAAGAAATCGGGATAGGACTTGTTGACGGCCTCGGCGCCGTGGATCACGACCTCGCCGGTGGCGCGACTCGCGGCGATGGCGGCCATCATGGCGATGCGGTGATCGTTGTGCGAATCGACCTCGCCGCCGGTAAGGGCATCGACGCCCTTGATGATGAGGTCGTCACCGGCGATGCGCACCTGCGCGCCCAGCGCGGTAAGCTCGCGGGTAGTGGTAACCAGACGGTCAGATTCCTTGATGCGCAGGCGTGCGCAGTCACGGATGAACGTGCGGCCCTGAGCCAGCGATGCCACGGCCGAGATGACGGGCACCAGGTCCGGAATGTCGTGGGCGCTCATCTCAAAGCCGGCGAGCTTGTCGGACTGGACGGTGGCGGCGTTCGTGGAGCGCACGATGCGGGCGCCAAAGCGCGAAAGCGCGGCGAGCACGTTGCGGTCGCCCTGTGCGGAGCTCAGCGACACGCCCTCGACAGTGATTGGGTCGGTGCCGATGGCGCCGGCGCATAGCCAAAAGGCGGCGTTGGACCAGTCGCCCTCGACAGCAACGCTGCCGGGCGTGCGGTACGAGCC
>URBA01000199.1 GCA_900545905.1 uncultured Collinsella sp. | reverse complement strand
GTACTCGCCCAGCAGATCAACACGCAGGTTGCAGCCGAGCGCACCTACGAGCGTGGGGTCGATCGCCACGGCAACGGCCAGCGGATCGTGCAGCGCACAACCACCCAGGTAGGGTGCGTTCATCTCGTACGAGCCAATGTAGTGCTCGACCATGCTCGCAAATGCGCAGCCCGCCATGGTGCCCGAGCCCGTCCAGCCGGCAATGTCGCGGCGTGTGAGCACCACGCGATGCGTCACGTCCAGACCCACCATGGTGAGCTTACGGCCCGAGCGCAGCACTGCGTCGGCTGCCTCGGGGTCGCTCGCCATATTGGCCTCGGCGCCCGCGCTCACGTTACCGGGCACGGTAAGGGCGCCGCCCATTACGACCACGCGGCCGATGGACATCATCGCCGCCGCATCGCGCTCCAGGGCGAGCGCCAGGTTGGAGAGCGGGCCAGTCGCTACGTAGACCAGATCGGGACCATAGGTGCGCGCGGCATCGATCAGATAATCGACCGCAGCGTTGCCGTCGGCCGAGGTCGCCCCCACCGGCTCGTAGGGCGACGCGGGCACGCTCGCGCCGCCGATGCCGTTCTTGCCGTGAATGAGCGCGGTGGACGCCGGCGGCGTATAGGGCTCAGTCGCCTGCAGAGGACGGTCGGCACCCAGGTACACCGGAACCTCGGGGCGACCCAGCAGATCGAGCACCGCCAGGCAGTTGTGCGCCGATTGCTCGACGCGCACGTTGCCAAAACACGTGGTGATGCCCACGAGCTCCACCTCGGGGCTCGCGATGGCATAGGCCAGCGCCATCGCATCGTCCACACCCATATCCAGATCAAGGATCAGCTTCTTGGTTGCCATTGTTCTACTCCGCTTCTCCGTCTTTATCGTTTAACTAAACCAATGTTCAACTTCGGCGCGCGTGGGAATCGATTGCTGAGCGCCCAGGCGCGACACCGTCACTGCCGAGGCGCGAGCACCCGCGGCCATGCACTCAAAGAGCGGCAAGCCCTCTAGGCGAGCCGCCGCCAACGCGCCGATAAACGTATCGCCGGCGGCCGTGGTATCGACTACCGTACTCGAAAGTGCCAGCATGCGCAGCAGCTCACCGCCATCGCCGAGCGTAACCGAGCCGGCACCGCCCAACGTGATGACCGCAGCGCCGGCGCCCTTGTCGAGCAGCGCATTGAGCGCGGCGACGCAACTCACATCATCCGTGGGCAGAATGCCCGTCAGAACCTGGCACTCGGTCTCGTTGGGACAGACCAGGTCGACCGCAGGCCAGACCTCCGCAGGCAGCTCGCAGGCAGGCGCCGGATTAAAGACCGTATAGAACCCCAGCCCATGAGCGCAAACAAGCGCCTCGGCCGTCGCTGCAAGGTCACATTCACCCTGGGCGATAAAGACGCTTCCGGCAGCCGGGGCAATCTCGCTGGCGTCGCCGTCGAGCTCATGGGCCACCAGACGCCTCAGCGCGCAGGCAACGTCCGCGCCCGCAAGCGCATGGTTGGCGCCCGGTGACAGTATGATGCGGTTGTCGCCCTCGCAGCGAATGATGGTCGCGGTACCGGTCTCCACGTCATCGCGACGCGCCACAAACTCAACGCCCACGCCGGCATCCTGGAGCCCTGCCACAAGCGCATCGCCAAAGGTATCGCGCCCAACAGCGCCGATCATGCACGTGCGCGCACCCATGCGCGCAGCGGCGACGGCCTGGTTGGCGCCCTTACCGCCGGCGTTGGTGATAAAGCCGCTACCGCCGACGGTCTCGCCCGCGCGCGGCATGCGCTCGCACGCCACCGAAAGGTCCATGTTCATGCTGCCGAACACCGCAACGATGCCGCGATCTGCCATGGAAACCTCCTCATCTGCGGGCCTTATACCCACCGCCAGTCGTCGATCGTGCACTCTCGCACCCCCTATAACTTTAGTTCACTTTGATGTGGACGCGCGCTTGAGCTTGCGCCAGCAGCAAGCATTCACAGGAGCAGGCAGCTACAATGAAGGCGTGCTGATTATTCTCGTCATTGGATGATGTTTTATGGAACAATTCTCGCAATCGGGCTCGCGCGGTCGACGCCGCACGGGCAACGAGCCGGCGCCGCACGAACGCGTGAAGGGCGAGCGCCGTGCCAACGAGCCGCGACGCACCGCGAGCCCCCATCGCGCTTCTGCCAACAACGCGGGCCGCGCCAACACTCCCGCCGCGGAGCAGACGCCTGCTCGCCCCAAGTCCCGCTACATCCCTGCCCTTGACGGCCTGCGCACGCTTGCCGTCGTCGCAGTGGTGCTCTATCACCTCAACCTCACATGGGCACAGGGCGGCCTGCTTGGCGTCACGATTTTCTTTGTGCTCTCGGGCTATCTGATCACGCGCTTGCTGCTCAACGAAGTCGCTAAGACCGGCCGCATCGACCTTAAGAGCTTCTGGATTCGCCGCATCCGTCGCCTGTTCCCCGCCGTGGTAACCGTTGTGGTGGTGACCTGCGCGCTGTGCACCATCTTTAACCATGTGATGCTCACCAAGATGCGCCCCGACATCCTGCCGTCGCTGCTGTTTTTTAATAACTGGTGGCAGATTGCCCAAAACGTCTCGTACTTCAATGCTCTGGGCGACCCCTCGCCGCTCACGCACTTTTGGTCGCTCGCCATCGAGGAACAGTTCTACCTGATTTGGCCGCCATTGCTGTTTGCCATGGTATCCATGCATGTGAGCAAGCCCAACACGCGCCGCGTGGTTCTGGGCCTTGCTGCTGTCTCCGCCATCGCCATGATGGTGCTCTATAACCCTGCCGCCGACCCCAGCCGCGTGTACTACGGCACCGACACCCGCGTCTTCTCGCTGCTGCTGGGCGCCTGGATGGCCTTTATCCCCGATCGCGACCTGGCGCCGGTGTGTCTCGCTCATCGTTTGGGGCTCGACCGCTTGGTCGGGGCCGCCAAGCATGACAAGAACGCCGAGGGCAAGCTTGGCGAGAAGGCCGACAACGCAGCCGAAACCGTCCCGGCACAGCCGAGCGCCCTCGTGCGCTTTTGGTCCTCGCCCGCATCCATCGATGTGCTGGGCGTCGTGGGTCTGGTTGGCCTTGCCGCCATGGTCGCGCTCACCAACGGCTACACCGCGTTCCAGTATCGCGGCGGCACGCTGTTATGCTCCATCCTCACGCTCATGGTCATCGCGGCCTGCGTGCAGCCCCAGGGAATGGTTGCCCGCGCACTGTCCGCCGAGCCGCTCGTGTGGGTTGGCAAGCGCTCGTACAGCATCTACCTGTGGCACTATCCGCTACTGTTGCTCATGAACCCGGTCGCTAACATCAACGATACGCCGTGGTGGCAGTACATTTTGCAGGTGTTGTTGGTGGTCGCCGTAGCCGAATGCTCATATCGCTTTATCGAGACGCCGTTTAGAAAGGGTGCCTTTGGGCGTACCGTATCCGAATTCCGCGATGGCACCACCACGCCCGCCAACTGGGTGCGCGCGCATATTCCCGTGTGCGCCACTTGCGGCATCGTGTTTGTTATCGCGCTGGGCGGCCTGATCTTTGTGCCGGAGACCTCCGCACTGAGCGGTGAGGGCGCCGAAGTCCTCAACAAGGAAGCCAAAAACACCGCGCCCACCGACCAGCAGGCGGCCGACGACACCGACAAGGACAACGACGGCTTCCCCGATGGCTCCTACGACCTGTTGATGATCGGTGACTCCGTGTCACTGCGCGCCGTTGATTCCTTTGACGGCGTGTTCCCGCACAGCCATATCGATGCCGAAAAGGGCCGCCAGTT
>URBA01000198.1 GCA_900545905.1 uncultured Collinsella sp. | reverse complement strand
GCTCCGAGTCCAAGCTCAATACCGTGAGCGACGGCATTAAAGTCGTTGCGATGATTGGCACGCTGTTCAAAGACTACCGCCCTCTAAAGTTCTTCACCCTGGTCGCAATCCTATTCGCGCTTATCGGCCTCGCCCTGGGCATGCCCATCGTTGTGGAGTATTTCCAGACCGGCCTCGTCCCGCGCTTCCCCACCGCCATGCTCGCCGCCTCGTTTATGTTCCTGTGCGGCCTGAGTCTCGCAACCGGATTCATCCTCGACTCCGTGGCAAAGGTCGAAAAAAAGCAGTGGGAAGTCAACGTGTACAGCAAATACGCTTTCGATGACTATCGCAGCGACGAAACGAACGCGAGGTAAATCGCCATGCCGCTCATCTCCATCGTCGTTCCGTGCTACAACGAGCAGGAATCACTTCCGATCTTTCTCAAAGAGCTCGATGGCGTTGTCCACGCCATGACGCAAACGCACCCCGATATTTCATTGGAAACGGTCCTCGTCGACGATGGCTCAGCGGACGCAACGCTCGCCGTCATGAAAGCCGAGTCCGCGGCATCGCATCCTTATGCCATTCATTGGTACTCCTTCTCGCGCAACTTTGGTAAAGAGGCGGCGCTGTTTGCCGGACTCCAGCACGCAAAGGGCGACTATGTTGCCACCATGGATGCCGACATGCAGGACCCGCCCTCGCTCCTGCCGCAAATGTACGAGATCCTGCAAACCGAAGACTACGACAACGTCGCCACGCGCAGGACCACCCGCGAAGGCGAGCCTCCCATCAGGTCGTTCTGCGCCCGCATGTTCTACAAAATCATCAACCGCATTTCCAAGGCCGACATCGTCGACGGAGCGCGCGATTTTAGGCTCATGAAGCGACCCATGGTCAACGCCATCATTTCCATGGGCGAATACAACCGATTCTCTAAGGGCATTTACGGCTGGGTCGGCTTTGAAACCAAGTGGCTCCCTTACGTAAACGTCAACCGCGTTGCCGGCGAGACCAAGTGGAGTTTTTGGTCGCTGCTCCTCTATTCCATCGACGGCATCGTCGCGTTCTCTACGGCGCCACTCTCACTTGCCGCCCTCACGGGTATCGTCTTCTGCCTCATCGCCATTCTGGGATTCATCGTTATCCTGGTCAAAACGCTTGTCTGGGGCGACCCCGTAGGCGGATGGCCCTCACTCGCCTGCCTCATTACGCTGTTTGGCGGCATGCAGCTTCTGTGCCTGGGAATTATCGGCGAATACCTGGCGAAGGCCTATCTAGAGACCAAGCGACGCCCCATCTATATCGTTCGCGAGTCCAACGAGGATTCTAATGACACGGGCCAATAGATTCACGCTCAAGGGCGCTGCGTTCTACGCTGCCTGCTTCACGTTTTCCATCACGATCTTTGTCGCACTTGCCATAACGGGGCATGTCTATCCCTTTGGCGACAACTCGTTTCTCACCAACGACCTCAAATACCAATACATCGACTTCTTTGCGTGGTTTCGCCGCGTTCTTTTGGGCGAAGCGAACCTTCGCTATTCCTTTTCCCAGGGACTCGGAATGAACACCTGGGGGCTCTATAGCTACTACCTCGCGAGCCCCTTTAATCTGCTCTGCGTTTTGTTCTCTCAGGACAAGCTAACGCTCTTTGTATTCGTCATCACCGCGCTCAAGCTCGGATGCATCCACATCAGCAGCGCTTGGTATGTGCAAAAGCGCTTTGGCTTATCCAAGCCCGCGGCGTTCCTGCTTTCCGCTTCATTCACGTTTTGCAGCTGGACCGTCAGCAACCTGCGCAACCCGCTCTGGATCGACTGCCTGATCCTGCTTCCTGTTTGCGCCTACGGTTGCTGCGAGCTCATCCGCGAGCAGCGCATGGCGCGCCTTGTCATCGCCACGGCACTGAACGTCATGTTCTGCTGGTACACGGCCTATATCAGCATTCTGTTCCTCTGCATCTTTGTACTGGTCGAATTTGTCGACTACGTTGCCGAGCAAAGCTTTAGCTGGAAGCTCATGCTCGACCGAGCGCTTCGATTCGCAGGGGCCATCGTGCTTGGGCTACTTCTGTCCGCTTGGACCTTTTTGCCGACCATCCTTGCTATGTCCAAGGGTGGCCCCGTCCTGGCCCTCGGGCCGCTGCTTAAAACCAACCTCAAATCGCTCATCAGGGGCTTTCTCCCCGGCATGTGGGTGAACAACGATAGTACACCGCAGTTCTATTGCGGAATCATCATGATGCTGCTCGCGGTGAGCCCACTGTTTAACCGCGCGGTTTCGATCAAGACGCGCATCGCAACGCTTGTCGTCACGATAATCCTGGTCGCCAGCTCCGTTTTGAGCCCGCTCGAGTACATCTGGTGCGGCATGCGCGTGCCCAACGGTTTCTATTCGCGCACGGCTTTCTTGCTGAGCTTCTTTGCGCTGTGGGCAGCGGGCTATGCGCTGCAGGCGCTCAAGGATCACCCCAAATTGTGCCGAGCATCTCGTCCGGCGGTCATCCTGCCCCTCTTGGCACTCACGACCATTGAGCTGTTCGTCAACGCCCATAGCATGTGGAGCCAGCTGTACGTAGGCTATTCCGAGGACAATAACAGCGTCTACGTCGCCACCGCAACAAGCACTGTCAAGGCGATTCAGGACGACGACCCGACGCCGTTCTATCGCATTGACTGCACGACCACGCGCGTCGATAGCGCCGCACTCAACGAAGGCTTGGCGCTCGGGTACGACCAGCTGTCTTCGTATTCGTCTGCCAACAACCCGCAGGCCATCGCGTTGCTCAACTCCCTTGGATACAGCAGCGTGGGCGAGTTTTCGACCCGCTATGCCGAGCCGATTCTGGCTGTCGACGCGCTGCTGGGAGTCAAGTACGCCATCGCCGAGCAAGTGCCCGCAGGGTACGCGGCAATGCCGAAGCTAGACGACACGGCAAGTGCCGTGTACGAGAACCCCTATGCGCTCAGCCTTGGTATCGCGGCCTCTAAAGACATTCAAAACTGCACGTTGGAGGGCGAGAATCCCTTCGAAAAGCAAAACGACCTATATAGCAAAATCCTCGGCCACAAGATTGAGCCCTACACCAAGATTGACGCCACAAAAACGGCGGACAGCCAGGACGCAAAGCAGTGGAGCGTCACCGTGCCGGCAGGGTCAATCGGTTATCTCTACATTAATAAAGATGCGAATGCCGGCAGCTATTGGCCCATCGCCCTTACCATCGACCAGCGAACGATTAATAACGAAGCTTGGCGATTCGACAACAATATCCGCCAGATTGCAGACGCATCGGATGCTCCAAGCTCGCATTCGGTATCGCTGGAGGTCGCAGAGGGCTATACCGATATGCCGCAAGACAATGAGCCGGTTTTTTACGCGCTCAATCTGGAAGTCTTTAAGCAGATTATCGACGAGCTTAAGACGAGCGAGTTTGTTCCGGCGGTTTTCGAGGACGGCAAGGTCGAGGGCGAGTATACCGCCAAGGATGACGGCAACTTGTTGCTGAGTGTCCCGTACGATGATGGCTGGAGTGTAACGATTAACGGAGCCGCCGCAGAGCTGACGCCCGCTGCCGATAAGGGCATGTCGTGCCTGAGTGTGCAGAAGGGCACGAATAAAATCGTGATGACCTATAAGACTCCGGGCGCCCTTGCAGGGCTTGCGGTAAGTCTGGCTACCGCTGCCGCCCTCATTGCAGCGGGGCTATACACCAGGCATAAGAAAAGCCGCCGTTAACCAACGGCGGCTTTTACTCTCGAAAAGTTAATAGCTGCTAGAGCGTCTTGAGGTACTCCCCCAGCTCTTCCTCCCAGT
>URBA01000197.1 GCA_900545905.1 uncultured Collinsella sp. | reverse complement strand
CGGCCGACAGCGTTGACTGGCAGATGCCCGAGGTCTGCCCCGTGTGCGGCAGCCCTGTGGTCCACGAGGATGGCGAGGTCGCTTACCGCTGCGTCTCCATCGACTGCCCCGCGCAGCTCAAGGAGCGTCTGCTCCACTGGGTGAGCCGCGGCTGCATGGACGTCGACGGCCTAGGCGACGAGATCGTCGACAAGATGATCGCCGCCGGCCTGGTCCACGATGTCGCGGACTTCTACCAGCTCACGATCGATGACATCGCAGGCCTGGACACGGGCCGCGTGGTAAAAGGGGGGCATCGTAAGGGCGACCCCATGCTCGATAAGCATGGAAAGCCGATGCTCAACGAGGACGGTACTCCAAGGCTTTACAAAGCCGATCGAATCGTTAAAAATGCGGGCGAGCCCATACCGGTGGGTGTGAAGACGGCTGAAAAGATAGTCGATGAGCTCAATAAATCTCGGCAGTTGCCGCTCCCAAGGATTCTGTTTGCTTTGGGGATTCGCTTGGTGGGGAAGAGCGTCGCCGAGCTTATAGCCCGGCGTTACCTTTCAATTGATGCACTTGTTATAGCTGACGAGGAAGATATAGCCCAGATCGAAGGGGTTGGACCGGAAATCGCAAATAGCATAAAGGAGTTCTTCTCTGTTCCGGAAAATCTCGATGTGCTTCAGCGACTTCGTGAATGCGGTTTCTCTCTCGAGGAAGACCTTATGGGCGCAATGCAGGCAAAGTCTGAAAAAGCTGGTATTTCCGCCAATCTCGCTTCAGAGCAACCACTAACAGGATTGACTTTTGTTCTGACCGGTACACTCGAGAAACGTTCTCGTTCCGAGGCTGGGGATGTGTTGAAACTTCTGGGGGCTAAGGTGACGGGGTCGGTTTCGAAGAAAACCTCCTATGTAGTTGCGGGGGCGAATGCGGGCTCAAAGCTCACTAAGGCCCAAGCACTTGGTGTGCCCGTACTGGACGAAGACCAACTTGAGGAAATTATCGAAACGGGCGAAGTTCCTGTGGAGTAGGGAGACTGTCATGGCGGCAGACGTACTGTTTTTGGATGTTGAAACTCCAAATGGACACAATGATCGAATTAGCTCAATTGGACTAATTCGATGTGACTGCAATGGTGCCGTCCTTGCAGAGGATTCCTATTTGGTTGATCCTGAGGAGCCGTTTTCGGAAATAAACATGAGGCTAACGGGCATTTCCCACGCTGATGTTGCCGGTGCTCCTACATTTCCGGAAATATGGTCACGCTCATTGAAAAGCTTGTTTGACGGAGCCGCTCTGGTTGCTCACAACGCTTCATTTGATTTGGCGGTTCTGTGGAAGCTATTCGACGCCTATGAACTTGACAGGCCCGAGTGGAATTACGCCTGCACTAAAGAGCTTGCCAAGCAGTGGCATCCAGAATACCCAGACTATAAGCTTCCAACGGTTTGCCGATGCCTAGATCTTGAGATGGGGAACCATCATCGAGCCTTGGACGATGCGGATGCTTGCAGGCGTATTTTCCACTCGTTGGTTATGGAAGACGAGGGGCGTGTCCCCACGTTTGCACCGTATAGTCTTGGTGCTAGTTGCAAACGACGTTCAAATGAAGGGGCTTCCCGTGCTTCGGCACAGAGAGTGAAGTCGGAAAAGACTGCCGATTACTGCGACTTTCTAAGTTTGTGCGAAATGATAGTCGCCAATGGCCGAGTTGATGCCTTGGAGGCAATGTCAGTACTGCAGTATGTCGAAGAACATGATAAGTTGCAAGGCGACCCTTTGCTCGACAAAGTTTGCTCGCTTCTAACTGCCGCTTTGGCGGATGGTGATATAGATGAGCGCGAATCCAATCAATTGGTTGGTTTATTGCAGGGGGTAATCAATCCCTGCTCCGATGGCGTAGCGCATCGACAGGTTCAAATTGAAGGAAAGAAATTCTGCCTCTCTGGTACTTTCTATCATGGTTCAAAAGAGTGTATCAAGCAGTTTATTTTGCAGAATGGCGGCCAGGTACTGAGTGGCGTGTCAAAGAAATGCGACTACGTGGTTGTGGGCGATGAAGGCAGCGATGCTTGGACTACAAAGAACTACGGGAGTAAGGTAAAGAAAGCCTTGGAACTCCAGTCCAAGGGCGATGACATTCAGATTGTCAGTGAAGATGCTTTAGGACTTTAGCGGGGTCGTTTTGGTGTAACATAATTGTGTACACAATTATGTTAGGAGTGTGCCATGCCCGTTTGCGTTCCAATTAAAGATATGCGGGACACCGCAAAGTTTTCTGAGCTCGTTGAAACTACTACGGGCCCAGTGACTGTTACAAAAAACGGCTATAGCAAATTTGTTGTACTTCGATCTGAAGACTATGACCTCATGGTTCAGGAACAGGCTAAGGCTCGCCTGATGGCTCGTATAGCTGTGGCCGAGCGGGAGCGTGCTGCCGGCACGGCGCGTGATGCCTTTGAGGCCCTCGATGACCTTGAGGCAAAATATGGCCTATAACGTCAAGATTCTGCCTACAGCTGAACAAGAGGTTGACGATATCGTTGATTATCTATTAGGGCATGGTATTTTTACCGCCCGGCATTTTCTTGATAAATACCGTAGTCAGCTCCAGCTTCTTCAAAGTGGTGTAGTTGACTACGGCTTATCGAAGTTACCCGAGCTTGCAGCGCTTGGCTACCATGCTTGCCTCGTCAATTCTTATGTAATGCTTTATTACTACGATAACGAGGACGTTGTGGTTGCCCATGTTTTTCACCAAAGCCAAGATTATGCCGCATTGGTGATATCTAGAAATCGATTCGAGTTGCTGGATAATGATTAGTAAGAACCGCCCGGAAGCACGATGCCTTCCGGGCGGTTCTTACTTTGCCGGGACAACCGGCACCGTGATCTGCGTCACGTAGGTCGCCGGGTCGTCGCTGATGATGTCGTCGATGGGGGCGATTTCGCGTTGCCCCGCTACGCTGCCAACTTGTCAAAAGCCCCACGCCGGTTGAGCACGGTAAACGCGACAACACAGATGACTGCCGACAAAATCGAGCCGCATGGCGAAGCGATGCCCATGGGAAACAGCGTGTCGGAATAGGCGTTCGACAGCAGCCACGCGCCCGGCACGCGAATGAGTGCCACGGCCAGCACGTTGTGCGCAAAGCCGATGTAACTCTTGCCGTATGCAGCGAAAAAGCCACTAAAGCAAATGTGGATGCCGGCAAAAATCGCGTCGAAAATGTAGCTGCGCATATAGCCGGTACCGGCCGCGACGACCGCGGAGTCCTTGGCAAAAAAGCCGATAAACGCCGGTGCCACCAGCCACATCAGCACCGTGATCAGGCAGCCGTACACCACCGAGATGGTCATGGCGTCCTTGAGTACCTGACGCGCGCGATCGCCCTTGCCCGCGCCGGCATTTTGCGCCGTGAGCGCGCTGACGGTAGCGCCCATGGAACTCGGCACAATGAACAAAAAGCTGATCATCTTTTCGACCAGGCCCACGGCGGCGGCATCAACCAGGCCGCGGTGGTTGGCGATGACGGTGATGAACATAAACGCCACCTGGATGCAGCCGTCCTGCACGGCCACGGGCACGCCGATCTTAAGGATGCTGCCGAGCACCTCGGGCTGGGGGCGCAGGTCGCTGCGTTTGAGGTGAATGTGCGTACGGCGGCTCTTGAGCCACACGAGCGCGAGGGCAACGCTGGCCGTCTGCGCGGTCACCGTGCCGAGCGCCGCGCCTACGGGGCCGAGCCCCATGCGGCCAATAAACAGAAAGTCGAGCGCGATGTTGATGATGCATGCCACGCCAATCACGTA
>URBA01000196.1 GCA_900545905.1 uncultured Collinsella sp. | reverse complement strand
ACGGCTGCATCTGCTGCACGCTTTCGGACGACCTGGCCAACCAGCTGCAGGGCATTGCCGATTCGGGCAAGTTCGACTACATCATCATCGAGGCCTCGGGTATCTGCGAGCCTATCCCCATCGCCTACACCATCTCGAGCTTCTGCGACGAGGCCAAGGTGGGCGGCCAGCCCAAGCTTGCACTCGACAACATCGTGGCTGTGGTCGATTGCGCCCGCATGTACGACGAGTTCAACGGCGGCCGCGACCTGCTGGCTGAGGATATCGACGAGGACGACATCGAGAGCCTGCTCATCCAGCAGATCGAGTTTTGCTCCACGCTGATCCTCAACAAGACCGATACCGTGAGCCCTGAGCAGATCGCCGAGCTCAAGGCTATCGTGCGCAGCCTGCAGAAGGACGCCGTGATTGTCGAGGCCCAAAACGGCGAGGTCCCCATGGAGGAGCTGCTCGACACCGACCGCTTCGACTTTATGCGCGCCTACAACTCCGCCGCCTGGATCGAGGCCATGGAGCATCCCGAGGAGCACGACGACCCCGAGGTGCTCGAGTACGACATCGAGACCTTTGTGTACTCGCGCCGCAAGCCGTTTGACCTGCAGAAGTTCACCGATTTTGTTGAGCAGGAGTGGCCCGACGAGGTCATTCGCGTCAAGGGCCCGCTGTGGCAGACCGGCGATCCGGACATGTGCTACATGTTCGAGCAGGCCGGCCACCAGATGCGCCTGATGGAGAACGGCCTGTTCGTTGACTCGGCGCCCGAGGGCGAGAAGCAGAAGATCATCGACGAGAACCCCGAGATCATGCAGATTTGGGACGACGAGACGGGCGACCGCATGACGAGTCTGTGCATCATCGGCCGTCACATGGACAAGGATGCACTCATCGCCTCCCTCGATGCCTGCCTGACCGACTGGCACCGCGCCTAGGTTTATCCAAGCGGGTTTTTCCGCTACGTAACCGCCAAACCACCACGAAGGTGCCTGTCCCCTTCGTGGTGGTTTTTCGTTCTGAGCCAAGGAGATTCATGTTCAACATTGTGCTGTATGCGCCCGAGATTCCGGCCAATACGGGCAATATCGGCCGCACCTGCGTGGTCACCGGTGCCCGCCTGCATCTAGTGGAGCCGCTGGGGTTTTCGCTCGACGACAAGACGGTGCGTCGCGCTGGCCTGGGCTACTGGCAAAACTTGGACGTGACAACCTATGCCGGCTGGGAGGATTTCCTTGCGCGCAACGGCCTCTCCCCCGCCGACGAGCGCCTGCATCTGCTGACCAAAAAGGCACGCCGCACCTATGCACAAAGCACCTACCGCGATGGCGACTACTTGGTCTTTGGCAGCGAGAGCTCGGGCATTCCCGAGTCACTGCTCGCCGCAGCGCCCGAGCGCTGCGAGCGCATTCCGATGTTGCGCGATTGTGACTCACTCGATAACGCCGAGGCTTGGGAAGCCCACGAGGAATCGCTGGGGCATACCGAGGACAGCCACGAGGCCATCCTTCAACAGGACATCTGCGGCAACTTCGTCAACCCGGACGACTACCGCATCAGCGCGCTCAACCTCTCCAACAGCGCCGCCATCGTCCTCTACGAGGCGCTACGACAAACGGGCTTTGCAGGGATGTGACAAAGGAGCTGTCCCTTTGTCACATTCAAGCGCCACGCCGATGGCACACACGCCTAATTGTTGTTCTAGATAAAGAGCCCTCACTTTTAATCAGAATTAACTAAAGTAAAATGAAGTTAAACGGCGGTGTGAAAGGAGAGCTACGTGGAATATCTCGAGAACCCGTTTACCCCCAGTTTTGGTGAGGTTCCTGCCCATCTCGCTGGCAGACAACAGATTATTCGGGATTTGGACCGTGCCTTCTTGAGTCAGCGCAGGCGCCCAGAATTGACCTCGATCTTCTCAGGCGCGCGTGGAACCGGTAAAACCGCTCTCATGTCGTCGCTCGCGACAAGGGCGGAATCCCACGGCTGGATAGCCGTAAAGACGACCGCGCTCCCGGGAATGCTTGAGGAAATCGAGTTCGGGGCGAAACGTGCTGCCGGCCATCTTATCGACCCGTCTAAGAACTTCGAAGTCACCGGTCTCGGAATTGCACCGCTCGGCAGCGTCGAGGTCAATCGCGTTCACGATGCTTCAACCTGGCGTTATCGCATGAGCGACATCATCGACCAGCTCAACGAGGCGGGCACCGGTCTGCTCGTCACGGTTGACGAGGTGGATCCGACACTCGACGAGATGATCCAACTCGCAGCCACGTATCAGCACTTTGTGACCGATGGGAAACGCGTCGCCTTGCTTATGGCGGGACTTCCCAACAACGTCTCTACGTTGCTGAACCACAAGACGGTCTCGTTCCTTCGCCGCGCCCAACAATATCATCTGGGTCGCATTGCCGACTATGACGTACGCGAAGCCTTGATTCGCACAATCCAGGAAAACGATCGCCTTGCAGATGCTGAGGGAATCGATAGAGCCGTTCGCTCGATCTCTGGATTTCCCTTCCTATTGCAACTCGTAGGTTACCGTGCCTGGGATCTCACAAGCGATTCGAAGGAAATCTCGTCACGCGACTTTGACCTGGGAATCAAAATCGCGCGCGACGAGATGGACGACCGAATCCTCGCGGCAACCTATCGGGAACTCACTGCAGAGGACAAGCGATTCCTCATCGCCATGCTCGATGACGAGGAAGAGTCCACCACCGCTGACCTTGTCGAGCGCCTTAAGCGTTCGCCGCAGCAGGTCTCCCGCTACCGACGCCGCATGATAGACGCCGGCATCATCGGGAAGCGAGGACGAGGGCTCGTCGCATTTGAATTGCCATTCTTCCGCGACTATCTCGCAGCTCAATGCGTGAAATAGGCATCAATGAGGCAAAGGGACTGTCCCTTTGCCTCATTGTCTATAGATAGCGGCCGGTGATGCTTGCGGAGCAAACTGCGATGTCGCCCGGAGTGCCGGCGCAGACGATTTGCCCGCCGGCGTCGCCACCGCCCGGGCCCATGTCGATCACGTAATCGGCGTTGCGGATAAGGTCGAGGTCATGCTCGATCACGACAACTGTGGCGCCCTTGGCAACGAGTCCGTCGAACACACTCAGCAACACCTGAACATCGAGCGGATGTAGTCCGATAGTGGGCTCGTCGAACACGAATACAGCATCATCCTGCACGCGGCCCATCTCGCTCGCAAGCTTAAGACGCTGCGCCTCGCCGCCCGAAAGCGCCGGCGTGGGCTCGCCAAGCGTGAGATAACCCAGGCCCAGGTCGTGCAAGGTCTGCAAGCGCACCTGAACTTTCTTGAGTCCCACCGTAGCGTCGAGTGCCTCGTCCACGCTCATATCCATAAGCTGCGGCAACGTAAGCAGACTGCCATCCTTGCCTTCGCGATGGATATGCGAGGCGGCCTCGGCGTAGCGCGAGCCGCGACATGCCGGGCAGACGATCTCGACGTCGGGCAAAAACTGCACGTCGAGCGATATCGAGCCCGTGCCATCGCACGTAGGGCAGCGCAAGGCGCCAGTGTTGTAACTGAAGGCGCCCGCCTTGTAGCCGGCTGCCTTGGCTTCGGGCGTACGGGCGAAGGCGCGGCGCAGCTCATCATGGATGTCGGCATAAGTCGCCACCGTCGAGCGCACGTTGGCGCCGATGGGAGTGGCGTCAATCAGGTTGGCGCGGGCAATGCCTTCGGCATCGACCCAGCGCACGTGTCTTGGCAGACGCTCGCCGGCTGCCTGCGCCTTGAGTGCCGGAATGAGCGTCTCGAGCACCAGCGTCGTCTTGCCCTGTCTCTTATACACATCTGACGCTGCCGACGAAG
>URBA01000195.1 GCA_900545905.1 uncultured Collinsella sp. | reverse complement strand
TATAAGAGACAGCTATCCCCTGAGCTACGGAGGCATGTCGTATTAGTGTAGCAGATTTACGCCACTAACATGCAGCGCACAGCCGCTCTTCGAGATAGTCATCTGCGACGTTCTTTAATGACAAGTCGTTTAAGAACGCCCCTAATAACTACCCAACGACTAGTTGCCTTTGTGGAAGAGGTTTTTGATAACGGAGGGGATGCTCTTGGCGCCCTTGGCCGTCACATCGATAAAGTCGGGCGAACGCACGAGCTTATCCTCGTCAACGTACTTGCGGACCGCGCGAAGCGTCTCTTTGTCGTCGCGCGTCGAAAACGTAAAGTGACCGTTGTCCTTGGTGAAGATCGCAAAACGCGTGATCTTCTTGGTGCCGCGCAAAACCTCGGCGGCAATATAGTCGACCTCATCCCACGGGATCTGAATAAAATCCTCGGGATTGCGCTCGTTATAGTACTCAAACGCCTTATTGCCCACCATCACGTTACCGTGGCTGGTAAGCCCCATCAGGCAGGTTGCCGGCGTTGCCAGATCGACCGTGCTGTTCTGAGATTGCGCCATACGCGCCTCGCCCTCCAATAAAAACAATCGGACCGCATCCAGTGTACCCACCGGGTGCGGTCCGTTTCAATGGCTCAAAAGCCCTTACCTAGCAACTCTCGGTCTTAAGCCGAAACGTGCTTACATGAAGCCGCAGAAGCGACCGATAATGCCGACGGCGAAGAGAGCCAGGATGATGACAATCGGGCTGACCTTCTTCTTGAGGATCTTGCAGACCAGCAGGGTCAGGCACACGGCGGCAAGGCCGGGGATGAGCTGATCGAGGTTGGCCTGAAGCGTGGTGACCTTCATCTGATCAAGGGCGGTAGCACCGACGGAGTTGTACATCGTCAGCGCTTCCTTGATACCCTCGGAACCGGAGGGCAGGCTAGCCCAGTCGATAAAGGCGCCAGCAGACTGCTTGACCGTGGAAACGATCGGGGTGAAGGAAATGGACACCCAGCGCTCGACCAGGGCGCCGATGATGAACATACCCAGGATGGAAGCGCCCTCGGTGACCTTGCCCATCAGACCACCGGAGAGGTCCTTGGCGATGGAGGAGCCGACCTTGTAGCCAAACTCCTGCGTGTACCACAGGAAGGCGTAACGGATGATGTTCCACGCGAAGAAGAACAGCAGCGGACCGACGATGCTGCCGGACATGGCCAGGGAAGCGCCCAGAGCGCCCAGAATCGGGCGAAGGGTGAACCAGAAGGCGGGGTCGCCGACGCCGGCGAGCGGGCCCATCATACCGACCTTGACGCCCTGAATGGCGACGTCGTCAATCGGAGCACCGTTGGCGCGCTCTTCCTCGAGAGCAAGGGTAACGCCAATGACGGGGGCGGAAACATAAGGGTGGGTGTTATAGAACTCCAGGTGGCGCTTAAGAGCGGCAATCTGGTCATCCTTGCTGGTGTAGAGCTTCTTGATCGCAGGGATCATTGCGAAGCACCAGCCGCCGTTCTGCATACGCTCGTAGTTCCACGAGCCCTGAAGGAACTGATGACGGAAGCAAACCTTCTTGCGGTCAGCCTTGGTGAGCTGAATCTTGTTCTCTGCCATATGTATCACTCCCCTCCTACTCGTAATCGTTCAGAATGTCGCCGAGCGGGTCGCCGGAGCCACCGCCCATGCCGCCACCCTGCTTGGCCAGATCCTTAAGGCCAAGGTAGATGAGGGCAAGGGAGATGCCGATGAGACCAAGGGCGATCAGCGTGAGCTGAGGGATGGCAGCAAGGACGAAGCCGAGGACGAAGAACGGCCAGGTCTCCTTGGTGGCCATCATGTTGATGACCATGGCGTAACCGACGGAAGCGACCATGCCGCCGCCGACAGCCATGCCGCCGGACAGCCAGTCGGGCATAGCGTTAAGCGCGTTGGTAACAGCCTCGGCCGGGATGATGCACAGAAGTACTGCCGGGATGGCGATACGAAGGCCCTGCATGAGGATGGCAGCATACTGCCAGCGCTCGATGCCGGCGAAGTCGCCCTTCTCGGCGCAACCGTCCATGGCGTGAGCGATAGCGGTTGCCAGGGTACGGCAGATCATGGTCAGGAACAGGCCAGCGACCGACAGCGGAACGGCGACGGCGATGGCGGCGGTAACGGCCTTGGCCGAATCGGTGGCGCCGCCGTTGAGGGCGAGCACCATGATGATCGAAGAAGCGACCGAGGCCAGAGCGGCGTCAGGCGCGACGGCGGCGCCGACGTTAGCCCAGCCAAGGGCCATCATCTGGAGCGAACCGCCCAGGAGGATGCCCTCCTGAAGGTGACCGGTTACGAGACCGATAAGCGTGCATGCCACGAGCGGCTGATGGAACTGGAACTCATCCAGAATGCCTTCCATACCGGCAAGCAACGCGACAATCGCAACAAGCAGAATAGTGATTGCAGACATGTATCGGACCCTCCTTTACTATGCTTGAGCGGCCAGTTCGGCCTTAGCTTTCTTCAACATGGCGTCGAGATCCTCGGAGGAATCCGAAGGAACCTTGCGGACCTCGAACTTGACGCCCTTGGCCTTGAGGGCCTCGAGAGTCTTGACATCGTCATCGCCCATAGCGACGGCGTTGGTGACGACGACCTTGCCCTTGGAGTGAGCCATGGAGCCGATGTTGACTTCCTTGATGTCGACGCCGGCCTCGATGGCCTTGAGCAGATCCTGCGGGTTCTCGAAGAGCAGCATGGCCTTGGTGTCACCAAAGCGCGTGTCCTTGACGACCTCGGCCATCTTCTTGATGGGCACGACGTTGGCATGGACTCCCGGAGGGGCAGCCTGCTCGATCATGGTCTTGCGGAGCTCGTCGTGAGCAACGCCGTCGGAAACCACGATGATGCGGTTGGGGTTGATCTGCTTGGTCCACGTGGTGGCCACCTGACCATGAAGCAGACGGGTGTCGATACGGACGTGGGCGATCTTGATGTGCCCGTCGCCGATGACCGTTCCCGGAGGGATGGCGCCTGCAGGAGCAGCGGCGGCCGCAGCCGGCTTCTTCTCCTCGGGCTCCAGAGACTCGGGCTTGACGCGCACGCCAGCCTTAGCCTCAGTCACGAGATGTTTTGCGATCGCATGTGCAGTGTTCTTTGCGTCAAAGCGCTGCGAATATGCCTCGATGAGCATAGGCAGGTTGACACCGGTGACGATAGCCCAGGAATCGTGGCCCTCGATGAGCCCGCTGATCTGGTTGAACGGCGTACCGCCCCACAGATCAACGAGGAAGAGCACCTGCTCCTGGTCCTCGAAAGAAGCGACTGCTTCCTCGACCTTGGCACGGAAGTCGTCGGGGCCCATGCTCGGCTCGAGCGAGACCACGGCTACAGACGGCTGATCGCCAAAGACCATCGAGCCCGTCTGCTTGATTCCAGCCGCCAAGTCACCATGGCTAGCAAGAACAATACTTACCATCACATAACCTCCTTTTTGTCTACGTATTTCCTACACGACATGAAAGGAGTATACCTGTTTGGATTGTGGAATTATAGCTAAATTCGCAAAAGGTTGGATTTTTTGTTTAAACGTCTAAGTTTGTTACAAATTGATTACATTGCTGGTTTACAGCTCATTGCCCACTAAAACGTGAGTTGCCAATTACTTTCACAGATATATACAGACACTCTGTTCATTGATGCCGCTTTTAGGTTAATCCCAATACGCCTGCGTGCCGCTATTTTGTTTAAACAGACATAACTTGACTAATTGTATGACTTATGCTCTAGCGCAACTAGTCGTTGGGGACGTTCTTAAACGACTAGTCAAACAAGAACGTCCATTACAGTCGAAATTGTCAGCCCGGGCCCGTCTCGGGCTACGATT
>URBA01000194.1 GCA_900545905.1 uncultured Collinsella sp. | reverse complement strand
CGAGATGCAGCGTAGTCTCGTGGGCTCGGAGATGTGTATAAGAGACAGGTATTTGCCCGCCATGGCCGCGGCCGGCTCAACGACCACGTCCACCTTGCAGGCACGCGTAAACTTCGCCTGGATCACGCAGTCGGTAATGGGCTCGAAGGTATAGGAGCGCTCGCTCGACACCAGCGTCGAGGTGGCATCCGAGCCGCCGTTGCTCAAATACCAACCGTCAAAGATATAGCCCTCGGATGGCGTGGCCTCCGCGGTCACGCGCTCGCCTTCGGGAACCTCGAGGACCATGCCGGCAGTCTCTCCACGCTTCAGCGTAACAGTGCCGCCCTCGAGCGGGTCGGCCTCGGCACGCACGGTATGCGTATCCCTGCCGTCCATCACGGCCTCGATCCGGGCATTGCCGTTGACGCGGTATTCGCAAACTTCCTGCTTGTTAGCAATCGTGATGCCCTGCGCATCGGTTTCGCGCCACTCCACAAACCGGTACGTCTTCTCCGGATTGTCGGGGCGCACCTTAGGCCGCATCGTAAACGTGAGAATGTCCCCATCCTTCGCGCGAACCTTGCCATCCACGACCGGCACGCCATCGCACAGTACCTCGGCGCTGTCGAGGGGATCGGTGTTTACCAGAATGGTCTTATCCGCCTTGCGGAAGCGTGCAACCAGATGGCGATCAACCTCAGCCTTAAAGGTATACGTACGCTCGGGCGAAACCTCGATGCCGTCCTCAAACCATCCCACAAAGGCATAGTCGGGGCCCTCGCTCGCGGTGACCATGGCCTGGTCGCCACGCGTAATGCTCTGCTTTACAGGGCTTGCGGTGCAGCCTGTCGAAAAATCGGCCTGGATGCCATCGGCTTCGGCGACCGCCGTGACCTCGACTTTTTTCTCAAAGACGGCTGTCATTTTTACGACCTCGGGCGTCAGGTCCGTGACCGTCATCGTCTTGAGAGGAGATGTCGAGACCTCGACGCCGTTCTCTTTCCAACATACGAAGCGATAGCCGGGATTTGCGACAGCCTCGAGCGTGGCGACCGTCCCCTCATAGTGGATACCGCCTCCGGTAACAACGCCGCCAACCTCGGGCTGCGCGGTGGCAATAATTTCGATCTTGTGGTCGCCATGAGGCTTGGGCTTCTTGTGGTCGTCGATAATGTCTTTAATCTCCTTGAGCACCTTGGTGCCCACAGCGGCAACATCCTCGATGTTGTCGGCCATACCGATCTCGATTACCGCATCGGCCGCGATGGGGTCGACGATCTCGCCCAGCCCATACATGGTAGCGAGGACGGCCGCAGCCGTAATCGCGGCGATGAGCGCGGCCTTAAGCGCCGCGAGTGACTCGTCGGGGTCAGTCGCCTCGCGGAAATGCGCGGTATACTGCACATCCCCCTCGAGCACAAACGTGTAGGACGGACCATCGTCGCCGGTAAAGACAACATTGCCGAGGGCATCGGTCGCGTAGTCAAACACATAGCCAGGCATTGGCACCGCCACGACCGTTACGCGCGACCCAATACCGTAAAGACCGGTAGAGAGAAACTGTCCGAGCGGCTGCCCGTTCTCATCGACCCCGTCCACACTCAGCACAACGCTCGCCTGCGGAGCGCAGTAGCGCGGCGTGATCTCGATCCTAGCATCAGTCTTGTCCTCGGACACAATCGCGTCCGCCTTGTCCACCGTATAGGTAAAGTCGAGCTGATCGCTCACGGCGTACGCATCATCGCCCTCGCCCAGATACCAGCCCAGGAACAACGCGTTATCCGTGGCGGCGGAAAGGTCGACCGTCTCGCCGGCATTGCGATAGCAGTTTTGAGCGGTAACACTCAGATGCGCAAAGTCCTGTGACGAATCGGTCGCCTGTGCATCGTTGATATGCACCGCATAGTCCTTGAGCTTAAAGCGAGCCTCGAGGGACAGGTCCTTATCTGGCGTAAACGTGTAAACCGGCTCCTTGGAGATGTACTTGCCGGACTCGGTGTCATACCAGCCCTTAAACGTGATGTTGTCGTTGAGCATCCCCAAAGCACCGGCATCGAGCGTGACCTCGGCACCTGCATCGATCGTAATCGTGCCGGAAACATCGGGAAGCTCAACGCCGTCCATCAGCTTGCGTTCGCCCTTATCGATTTTTTGGGCATAGGAGATCTGGAACGATGTCGGCGTGGGTTTCTTAAGCTGTAGCGTGCCCTTGGTCTGGGTTTCAAAATGCGAATATCCGTCGTCATACACGAGCTTTACGGGCCGTCCGTCCATCGACTCATCGAAGACGTCGCCGTCGCGGGGGGTGGCCGTAAGGTACTCGCCGAGCTCTTCCTGTATGAGGGCCTCGTAGTCCCAAATCGATACCGAATGCGGGTAATCGAGCTCGATGTTCATGCCCTCGAGCGAAATGGTCTCCCCCGTCTCATAGGTCATGTTGTTGGGGTCGCATGATATCTCAACGTTCTCGAGCACCTTGCCCACCGGGACGGGCAGGCAGCCATTGCATCTCTCCCAAACAGCCTTGGGATGTCCGTTAGCATACTTCGGAATCATCTTGGCGGGGACCATGACGGTCATGTTGTATTTGGGGAACGTGTCGGTGTTAATGAGCACCGCATGGTTGCACCCAAAGAACACGGTCTCGAGATTGGTACTGCCAAACGCCTTTTCCGGCAACTCCTCGATTTTGGAATTATATGGCAGCGTCAGCCCGCCGCTCAAGTCGGTACCGTAGAAGCAGGTGTGGCCAAGCGTTTCGACCGTTGTGTTGCTCTCGAGCCCTGTGGTGGCAAGGTTCGAGCAGAACCTGAACGCGCAAACGCCAATCGCTGTAATGGAGGTATTCTTGTCCAAGCCGGTATCGGTCAGAGCCTTGCAGCCTTCGTAGGCTCTGTCGGGAATCGATGTGAGGCCGACAACCTTGTCGAGTCCCGTGGCCACCAGCCCACTGTCGGCAAATGCGGCATAGCCCATCGAGCTAATGGTAGTAGTCTCGCTGATGTTCAGGCTCGTAAGCGACTTGCAGCCATAGAATGCCTCTTTCCCGATGGTACCGATGGTCATGCCGGAAAGGCTGATATCGGTGAGATCCGGGCAGTTATAGAAAGCGTGCAGTCCAATTTTAGAAATGGAGCTATTCTCAAAGCGCACTGAACGCAGATTGGTAGAGTCGGCGCAGAGCTGTGCGTCGACTTCATCAACCCCGTAATCGACAATCAAATTCGTTACCATTCGACCGTCGACGGAGTTCTCGCGCGGGCTGTTCTCATCGATTTCTACCGTAAGATTTCCGTTTGCATCGCACGGATACAGATAGTAGTTGGGCATGAGCTTGGCATACTCGTAGGCCGCCTGCTGCAGGTTGTCCTTGCTGTACGCAACAAGGCGCGTGTAGCCATCGTCATACACCAGCTGTATGGGTTCTCCGTCCATCGACTCGTCGAAGACATCACCATCGCAGGGGGTCGCCGTAAGGTATTCGCCGAGTTCGTCCTTTATGAGCGCTTCGTAGTCGCTATCCATCGTCGAATGAGGATATTGAAACGTGACGCTCATGCCCTCGAGCGAAATGGTGTCACCCTGCTGATAGGCCATCTTGTCGGGATCACGCGAGACCTTAATCTTTTGAAGCATCTTGCCCACGGGGACGGGCAGGCTACCATTGCAACTCTCCCAAACCTCTTTGGGGCGACCGCTTGCGTATTGCGAAACCATCTTGGCAGGGACCATGACAGTCATGTTTTGCTTGGGGAACGTGGTGGAATTAATGAGCACCACATGGTCGCATCCAAAGTACACAGTTTCAAGCTTAGAGCCATAGAACGCACGACCTGTCTCTTATACACATCTGACGCTGCCGACGAAGCTAGAAGTG
>URBA01000193.1 GCA_900545905.1 uncultured Collinsella sp. | reverse complement strand
ACCTTTGCCTATTCGGTCGAGACGTTCGGCACCGACTACGTGTTCCGCGTGCATCTGTACCTGGGCTACAAGATCAACCAGCGCGTCAATGCCTACCTGCGTCAGGTCGTTCAGGACCTGGCCGCCACCGGCGAGCTGCCGGCGCAGACGCATGACTACTCGGTCTACAAGGATCCGGGCAACATCGGCACGTTCAAGTTCGTCCTGATCCGTAAGCTTCTGGCGCCCGAAAGCGATGTGGAGCCCAGCGAGCGTACGGCCATCACGCTCAAGTACATCATTCGCCGCGCCGCCGGCACGCCCGCGCGTTGGTACGGCCTGGAGAACTCCAACGTGAGCTTTGAGTACGTGCCGCTGTTCACCAAGTTCAAGGCCGTGAACAAGATGCAGCGCCTGGCTCCCAACGAGCGGCCGTAGACGTCGGCGGCTACACGGAGTTGGTTTTTGATGGACAAGATTGAGGCCGGGGAGGTAAACATGGATACAAAGATGCTTGATGGCCGCGAGGTGGTTGCCGAGCTGGTACGTGAGGCACGCGCCGACGCCGCCGAAGATCGGTTCCTTACGAACCGTGCCAACATGGATATGGCCGATCGCGTAATTTCGATCGTGGCACTGGTATTTGGAGCGGTGTGCGTGTGTGCCCTGCTCGCGCACGTGCTGTTTGTCTAGCGACCGCAGGCTGCAAAGGCTTTACACTTGGAACCACCACAAGGGAAACCACCACAAAGGTGCCTGTCCCCTTTGTGGTGGTTTTTGTTTTGAGAGAGGGGCGGGACGCTGATGGACGTCCGTACGGACGGCGATATTGCCGATAGCTTTTGGTGGCGGCGCACAACGCTGACGCGCCGCACTCCTCTGTATGACGCCTGCGTATCGGTGGGGCTGCTGGTCGCGGCGACGATTGTGGGCGCGCTGCTCGACCATCCGGGTCTCGCGCCGAGCATCATGATCGTCTATGTGTTCGCCGTTCAGCTGTGCGCATTCTTTACCTGGAGTCGCCTGTATTGCTTGCTGAGCTCGGCTGCCGCCGTGGCGCTCTACAACTTCTTGTTTGTCGACCCGCGCTACTCGCTGTCGCTTATCGACCGCGGCTATCCCGGCATGTTCTTCATCATGTTCGTGGTCTCGCTTGTGTCGAGCTCGATTGCGTTGGCCCTGCGCCGCGCCTTGGCACAGGCTGCCGCCAGCGACCGCCGCACGCATATGGTGCTCGAGACCAACCGCATGCTGCAGCGGTGCGCCGATCAGCATCAGATCGTTCACGCCATGGCCACGCAGCTGGCACGTCTTTCGGGCTGCCCGGTCGTGTGGTACAGCGCCGACGCCGAGGGCGATGACCTGCTGCCGCGTGCGACATACACGGCCGTGGGCGATGCCGCACCGGTGCACGAACTGGCGCCGCAGATGCCGCCGCGGCTCTCGGCGTCCGCCTATGTGGGAACGCCGCTCGATGCCACCTATGGCGGCTCGGCGTTTTATGGCATCTACCTGACGGTTCGCACAGGCGACGGCTTCGCGCGCTCGGGCGACCCCGCCTCGGTGGTGGGCGTGCTGGCTATCGTTGCCGAGCCCGACGTGCTGACGCATGAGGAGCGGACACTTGCCGATGCCATCGTGAGCGAAGGCGAGCTGGCGCTCGATCGCGCCCGCGCCATGGAGGCCCGCGAGGAGGCGGCGGTGCTTGCCAAAAACGAACAGCTGCGCGCCAACCTGCTGCGCTCCATCTCGCACGATCTGCGTACGCCGCTCACCAGTATTTCGGGCAATGCCGATGTCCTGCTCGACCAGGGCTCGACCGGCACCGCCGTGCTCGATGCCCAGACGCGCCGCGGCCTGCTCCTGTCCATTCGCTCGGATGCGCAATGGCTCAACGCCACCGTCGAGAATCTGCTCGCCATCACCAAGCTCGAGGGTGGCGGTATGCGCCTGTCGACCACGCTCGAGCTCATGGACGATATCGTCGAGGAGGCGCTGCGCCACGTGAACCCTGCCGTGCGCGAGCACGACCTTAAGGTGGTGGCGTGCGATGAGCCGGCGCTCGTCAACGTCGATGCGCGCCTGATGGTGCAGCTGGTGGTCAATCTGGTGAACAACGCCATCACCTATACGCCCGCAGGCTCGCATATCATGATTTCGATTAGCGTCGACGATGGACACGTGGCGTGCTCGGTGGCCGATGATGGTCCGGGCATCGCACCCGAGGATCGCGAGCGCATCTTTGAGTCGTTCTATACCGCCAACCATGGCCTGGCCGACAGCCACCGTAGTGTGGGCCTGGGGCTTTCGCTCTGCCGGTCCATTGCGCTGGCGCATGGCGGTAGCATAGAGGTTGCCGCGGCGGACCCGCACGGCTCGGTCTTTACGATTGAGCTTCCCGTCGCCGATGTTTCGTTTGATAAGGAGTAGCGCCGTGCCGAACTCTGCCGTAAAACCGCTCATCTTGGTCGTTGAGGACGACCCCGCCGTCCGCAATCTTATTGTTGCCGCGCTCGAGGCGCACGGCTTGCGCCATATGGCTGTGGAGACCGCCCATGCCGCTATCGCCGCCGCCTCGTCGCAGACGCCGAGCATTGTGCTGCTCGATCTGGGCCTGCCCGATATGGACGGCGTCAAGGTGGTGGAGTCGGTGCGCGCATGGTCGGGCATGCCGATCATCGTGGTCTCGGCGCGCAGCGAGGACGCGGACAAGATTCGCGCGCTCGATGCCGGTGCCGACGACTACCTGACCAAGCCGTTTTCGGTCGAGGAGCTGCTCGCGCGCATTCGCACGACGCTCAGGCGCCTTTCGTATGCACAAACGGGTGGCGTTGTCTCCGAGGGCTCGTTCGATACCGGTGAGCTGCATATCGATTTTGATGCCGGCATCGCCACGATGGATGGCGAGGAGCTGCATCTGACGCCGATCGAGTATAAGCTCCTGTGCCTGCTGGCGCACAACGCCGACAAGGTACTGACGCACCAGTTTATCCTGCACGAGATTTGGGGCACGGCAACTAAGAGCGACCTGGCGAGCCTGCGCGTCTTTATGGGCACGTTGCGTAAGAAGATCGAGTCCGACCCCGCGCATCCGCGCTATATCCAGACGCACGTGGGTATTGGTTACCGATTGGTCATCCAGGGATAGGTCGGCATCCGCCATCCCAATATGAGTTGCGGTGAAATACGGTCTAAATTTGCCTAATTCCAGGCAAAACAGTCCGTATTCCACCGCAACTTTGTTATTTGCCCTTGGGCTTGCTGGCGTAGAACTTCTTCTTTTTGGACTTGCCGGCGGGGGAGGGCTTGCCAGCAAAGTTGGACTTGCCGTTGCCGGTCTGCACGTGCGCGGGCACTGCCGCGCGAGGCTTACGGGCCTCGGGGTTACGCAGCTCCTCGACGCGCTCGGCAATTTCCTCGGCGCTAAAGCCGACCTCGGCCATGGCGTCCTCGATGGACAGGCGGCGCACGATATAGCAGTGGTGCACCTTCTGGTTGCGCGCGAAGTCCTCGGGAATGGTCTGCGTCGTAATGTCCTCCAGCACGACGCCCGCGCGCGCGAGCTTGCGCGTTTCGGGGCGGAAGCCGCGCAGGTTGCAGCTAAAGATGGCGTGGCCGCCCTGTGCGAGCAGGCGCGATACGCCGGCCAAAAGCTCAACATGGTCGCGCTGGACATCCCAGGTGCGGCGGCCCATCTTGGACGAGTTCGAAAACGTGGGCGGGTCGACAAAGATCAGGTCCCAGCGGTTGCGCGTCTGGCGCTGGTCGCGAATCCAGGCGAGCACGTCGTCGCGCACAAAATGATGCTGCGGACCAACAAAGCCGTTCTGGCGCATATTGCGCTCGGCCCAGTCCAGGTAGGTGTTGGAAAGGTCGACCGTCAC
>URBA01000192.1 GCA_900545905.1 uncultured Collinsella sp. | reverse complement strand
GTAGTCTCGTGGGCTCGGAGATGTGTATAAGAGACAGGTGCAAGGTCTGCAAACGCGTCTGAACTTTCTTGAGCCCCACCGTGGCGTCGATAGCCTCGTCCACACTCATATCCATGAGCTGCGGCAACGTAAGCAGGCTCCCGTCCTTGCCCTCACGATGGATATGCGAAGCCGCGTCTGCATAACGTGAGCCGCGACATGCCGGACAGACGATCTCGACATCGGGCAAAAACTGCACGTCAAGCGATATCGAGCCCGTGCCGTCGCACGTAGGGCAGCGCAGGGCACCGGTGTTGTAGCTAAAGGCGCCCGCCTTATATCCCGCCGCCTTGGCCTCGGGCGTACGTGCAAAGGCGCGGCGCAGCTCGTCATGAATGTCGGCATAGGTCGCTACCGTCGAGCGCACGTTGGCACCGATGGGCGTGGCGTCAATCAGGTTGGCACGGGCAATGCCCTCGGCATCGACCCAACGCACGTGTCTTGGCAGGCGCTCGCCAGCTGCCTGGGCCCTAAGCGCCGGAATGAGCGTCTCGAGCACCAACGTCGTCTTGCCCGAACCCGAAACGCCCGTTACCGCGACAAGGCGGCCGCGCGGAATATCGACTTCGAGCGGCTTGACGGTGTGGATGGTATCGGTTGCCATGCGGATATGTCCCTGGTCGAACATGTCGTCGTCAGTCACCTGCGGACGCAAGCGCTTGGGCTCTGCGCGCAAAAACGGAGCGATGCGGCTGCCCCGCGATTGCTCGACCTCGTCTACCGTGCCTGCAGCAATCACATTGCCGCCGCCTGCTCCAGCAACGGGACCCATCTCAACCAGATAGTCGGCTTCCGCCAGTACGCGCGTATCGTGGTCGACAACAACCACGGTGTTGCCATCATCCACCAGATCGCGCATTACGCCCACCAAGCCGTCGACATTGGCAGGGTGCAAGCCGATCGAAGGCTCGTCCAGTACATAGAGCACGCCTGTCGATCGGTTACGCACCACGCGAGCAAGCTGCACGCGCTGGCGCTCACCCGTGGAGAGCGTGGCACCGGTGCGATCGAGCGAAAGGTAGTCGAGACCCAGGTCAACCAGGCGATGGGCCGTGCGCAAAAATGAATCGCAGATATCCGTCGCCATGGGCTGCATCTCGGCCGGCAAGGATGCGGGCACCCCGCGCACCCACTCAATCGCCTCGCCCAGCGTCATGGCAGCCGCCTGCGCCAGATTGATACCGCGCACCTGGGGCTGGCGCGCAGCCTCGGAGAGACGCGTGCCACCACAGTCACGGCATGGTCCCTCGCGCAAAAAGCGTGCAACGCGTTTGAGGCCCTTGTCGTCCTTAACCTTGGCGAGCGCATTCTCGACGGTATAGACGGCGTTGTAATAGGTGAAATCGAGCGGCGTGGCGCCCTCGCCGTTTTTGGGAACGTAGAGAATATGCTTCTTAACCGCCGGGCCGTGAAACACGATGTCGCGCTCTTGAGGCGTAAGTTGGTTAAACGGCACGTCGGTACGCACGCCCATCTCGCCTGCCACTTGCTTCATCAGATCCCACATGAGCGTGCCCCAGGGAAGCACCGCGCCTCCGTTGATGGTCTTGGACTCGTCGGGCACCAGGCTCGCTTCGTCCACCTCGCGCATGACACCGGTACCGCCACAGGTGGGGCATGCACCGCCGCTATTGAAAGCCAAATCCTCGGCACTCGGCGCGTAGAACTCGCGGCCGCATGCAGGGCACGTGAGCGACAGGCCAGCGGCCACGTTAAGGCTCGGCTCCACACGCGCCCCGCAATGCGGGCACACATGATGGGCGCAACGGCTAAAGAGCAGACGCAGGCTATTGTTAAGCTCGGTCATGGTGCCAAAGGTGGAACGCACGCCCGGCACGCTAGGGCGCTGATGCAATGCGAGCGCCGCCGGCACGTGCAGTACCTCGTCCACCTGAGCGTGCTCGGCCTGCGTCAGGCGACGTCGAGTATAGGTGCTGAGCGCCTCCAGGTAACGACGCGAGCCCTCGGCATAAAGAACCCCCAGTGCCAGCGAGCTCTTGCCCGAACCCGACACGCCGGCAATACCCACGAGCTTTCCCAGCGGAATATCGATATCGATGTCCTTGAGGTTGTGTACACGCGCCCCACGCACTTCGATAGCCTGCGGGCTCATCTTCTGTTCTGTCACCTTTATCACCCTACTCGTGCCATAAAATGCGATCGCTAATGTACGCGCCCAGCATGGGCACGGTAAATCGGACGAGGCCGTATCCGGCAGCTTCGATGACGCGCTCGCGAATCAGGCTTGCGCGATATTTACTCGCCCAGCTCTGGGTACGCTCGCAGCGCTCAATGATATCCGCCATGCGCGTCGGTTTGCCCTCGTCAACCGCCATGGCCTCGATAAAGAGGCGTTGCGGACTGCGAAGCCCGTAATACAGGGGCGCGTCAACTGCTTCGTAGAACTCGGAGACGGCATCCGCATGGCCATCCTCGGCATCGCGCCTTTCGATGACCTGCGAGCCACGCCGGACAGCAGACCGCCACATGTAATATCCCACCAGCTGAACCATATAGGGATGCCCCATGCTCTTGTGTGCCGCAAGGTCCGCCGTCTCCACATCAACGCAAAGACCAGCACCTTTGACCGTCTGGACATATGAATCGCGCACCTTGGGCAAAGATATCGCCCCCAGCGTACGCTGCTGGGCACGCCGCAAAAACGTCACGCTCGGCTCTTCGAGCAGATCGTCAACCATACTGGGTAAGCCGGCGAACACCAGCGCAAGACCGCGCTGGTCGCTATCGGACAAGCCCGTGGCATCCTGGTCTCCGAGCACCTGCTGATAGAGAACGGCAAGAGCCGCTAGTTCCTCGATAGACGCAGATTGCGCCTCGTCAATCGCAAACAGTATGCCCTTGCCTGGACCGAGCTTCTTGAGGCGCTCGTTGACCAGCCCTCGCAACGTTTCGCCCTTTGCTCGCGCCGCCTCGACCGACATCCGGCCAAACGACGGACCGAATTCCATTGACGTCACAATGGGCTTATTCGAGCGAAGCGCGTCGGCCAAGCGGTCGCATAAGCCAAGCGAAGCGGAATCGGAGACAACCGCCCATCCGCGCTCGCTAGCTAAACGCTGCAGCTCCCGCAAGAGAACCGTTTTGCCACAGCCGCGGTTTCCCGTAATGAGCATGAGCCTTCCGGGGGCACCGGCGCCGTTATCGAGCCCTTCCTCGAAATCTTCGATGACCGACTCGCGACCGATGAGTATCGGAGGCCGCTTGCCAGCCGTGGGCTTAAAGGGATTTGGATTCATGTCGGCCTCCTCGGATTGGCAAACCCTGGCAATAGTTATACTAACTTATACCGAGTTATACCAATAGCATATGACAAAGGAGCTGTCCCTCTGTCATATGTGGCCGAAAAACTCGACGTCTGCTGCTCGCCAGGGACGGAAGGTGGCGGGATCGATCTTTACGTGCGCCGCGGCAGGCACGTCGCACCATTTGACCGTGTAACCGGCGCCGTGAGAGCAAAAGACCGAATCGGGCGTGTTGGGCAGATCGGCCTCGGGCTCATAGGCAGCCGTCTCGATTACGCGCTCGGCATCATGGCAAGCCGCATAGCCGGCGAACTCTAGGTACAGATGTCCGCGACCGCTCGTGTAGGCAGCCACCTCCAGCGCGTAATCCTGCACCTCGGATGCCGGTACGCGACCCACAAGCTTCGCCCGGTCGCCCGCCATCGTCGGCGGCTCGTACTCGGCACCCATGCGCGTGGCATCCGAGAGCGCCCGGCCCACGCACTCCCCCGGCACCTCGAGCTCAAAGCAGTACCACGGCTCCAACCTGTCTCTTATACACATCTCCGAGCCCACGAGACTACGCTGCA
>URBA01000191.1 GCA_900545905.1 uncultured Collinsella sp. | reverse complement strand
AGTCTGGCGTTATCGACAAGACCTGCTTGGTCTATGGTCAGATGAACGAGCCGCCCGGAGCGCGTCTGCGCATCGGTCTGGCCGGCCTTACCACCGCTGAGTATTTCCGTGATCGTGGCCAGGACGTCCTGCTGTTCATTGACAACATCTTCCGCTTCTCCCAGGCAGGTTCCGAGGTTTCCGCACTGCTGGGCCGTATGCCGTCCGCCGTTGGTTACCAGCCCACGCTGGCAACCGAGATGGGCGACCTCCAGGAGCGCATTACCTCGACCAAGACGGGCTCCATTACCTCCGTCCAGGCCGTCTACGTCCCTGCAGACGACCTGACCGACCCGGCGCCTGCCACGACGTTTACGCACCTCGACGCCACCACGGTTCTTTCGCGTAGCATTTCGTCGCTCGGTCTGTTCCCGGCTATCGACCCGCTCGCGTCTTCCTCCGACGCTCTCGATCCCTCGATCGTCGGCGAGGAGCACTACCGCGTCGCCGTCAAGGTCCAGGAGCTTCTGCAGGAGTACTCCGACCTTCAGGACATCATCGCCATCCTGGGTATGGACGAGCTGTCCGAGGAGCAGCGCCTTACGGTCAACCGTGCCCGTAAGATCCAGCAGTTCCTCTCCCAGTCCTTCCACGTCGCCGAGAAGTTCACCGGCAACCCCGGTGTCTACGTCCGCGTCGAGGATACCGTCCGCTCCTTCGCCGAGATTGTCGACGGCAAGGCCGATGACCTGCCCGAGCAGGCTTTCCGCTATGCTTCCACGATTGAGGACGTGCGCGAGCGCGCCCGCAAGATGGGGGAGAAGTAGGTTATGCGTATCCGCATCGTGTGCCCCGTGAGCTGCGCCTATGAGGGCGACGCTGCGTTTGTGTCGATTCCGTCCACGGATGGCGAGTTTGGCGTCCTGCCTGCTCACTCCAGCGAGATCTGCACGATCGACCGCGGCTACGTTCGCGTTTCCGATAAGGCCATGGGCACTGTCGACCACACGTTTGCCGTGGCCGGCGGTTATGCCCAGGTTGCGGACGATGTCGTGACCGTTCTCGCCGAGCGCGCTTGCGATTTGGCGACCGTCGATGCCGACAAGCTTAAAGCTGATATTCAAGGTTTTGAAGAGAAGCTGGGTAATTTGTCGGAGGATGATGCACGCCGCGCCTACCTCTATAATGAAATCGCATGGTGTAAGCTCAAGCTTGCCCAATAGTCAAACGATTTAGCGTTCGACCATTTGCGAACACATCATGCCCGGGATGGCCCAGCCACCCCGGGCATGCTTTTTGAAAGGGTAGACCTTGGATATTATCCGCGTTGAGGGTGGCCACGCCATCGGAGGCTCCGTGCCCGTCTCGGGCGCCAAGAACTCCGCGCTCAAACTCATGGCGGCAACGCTTCTGGCGCCGGGCAAGACGACGCTGCAGAACGTGCCCGATATTTCCGATGTCCACGTGATGGGCAAGGTGCTCAAGGGCATGGGCGCTACGATCGATGTTCTCGACGAGCACACGCTCGAGATTGATACCTCTCAGGTCGATTCATGGGAGGCCCCCTACGAGCTCGTTGCCAAGATGCGCGCTTCCACCGCCGTCATGGGACCCCTGCTGGGCCGCTTCCATCGCGCCAAAATTGCCATGCCGGGCGGCTGCAACCTGGGTGCTCGCAAGATCGATATGCACATTCTTGGTCTTGAGGCCCTGGGCGTTGAGTTCGATACCGCCCACGGTTACATCAACGCTAATGCGCCCCAAGGTCTGCGCGGTACCACCGTCACGCTCGAGTTTGCCAGCGTCGGTGCGACCGAGAACCTCATCATGGCCTCTGTGCGCGCACAGGGCACCACGGTTATCGACAATGCCGCCCGCGAGCCCGAGATCGTCGATCTCGCTAACATGCTCAACGAGATGGGCGCCAAGATTGTCGGCGCGGGTACGCCCGTCGTGACCATCGAGGGCGTGGAAGAACTGCATCCTGTTACCCATCGCGTAGTGGGCGACCGCATCGAGGCCGGTACCTTTATCGTTGCCGGTGCGTTGATGGCCGACGATCGCGGTGTCGATGTCACGGGCTTTTGCCCCATTCACTTGGGCATGGTGCTCAAGAAGATGGAGCTCATGGGTATCGACTGCGAGCGTACCGACGACGGCGTCCATGTGAACCGTGCCGAGCGTATCAAGCCGGTCGATATCCAGACGCTTCCGTTCCCCGGTTTCCCGACCGACATGCAGGCGCAGATTATGGTGCTCTCCGCCCTTGCCGACGGCAGTTCTGTTATTACCGAAAACATCTTCGAGAATCGCTTTATGTTTGCCTCTGAGCTGGTGCGCATGGGTGCCGACATTCGTATCGAGAGCCATCATGCCATGATTCATGGCGTCAAGGGCTTCTCGGGTGCACAGGTTACCTCGCCCGATCTGCGTGGCGGAGCGGCCCTCGTCGTAGCGGGCTTGATCGCCGACGGGACGACCGAGGTTTCGGCCATTCATCACATCAAGCGCGGCTACGAGCAGTTTGTCGAAAAGCTGCAGGCGCTCGGCGCGCATGTCGAGCATGCTACCGTCCCCGATCCCGTCATCTACTAATACAGGTTGCCTATGTTTAATAAAAAGCCCCTCGCAGATACCACCACCCGAAGACCCTCAACTGGTGCGCAGGCCAAGATCTACAGTCGCGATAACGTGGCTCGCTATTCCGAGCGCGCTCGCCAACGTCGTCGTAGTCACACGATTCGTCACGTCGCGCTCATTGTCGTGCTTGGCGTGCTGTTGAGTGCCACTACCGCTGCCGGCCTGTGGTTTGCCACCATTATGGGCAAGCTCGGCGATTCTAATGTCATTACCGACAATCTGCGTCGGGTTCTGGTTGACACCGATGAGGCAAAGGATCCGTTCTACGTGCTGCTTCTTGGCACCGACGGCCGTCCGGGCGAGGATACGTATCGTGCCGACTCGATTATCCTGGCACGCATCGACCCCACGCAAAAGCAGGCGACGCTCATTTCCGTTCCGCGCGACACCAAGGTCGAGTACAAGGGCGAGACCATGAAGATCAACGCCTGCCATACCGTTGGCGGCGCCGAGGCCATGGTCGAGGCGGTCAACGAGCTGTGCGGTGTTCAGATTTCCCACTATGCCGAGGTCAGCTTCGACGGTATGCAGGCGCTGATTGATTCGGTTGGCGGTATCGACATTAACGCAACCGATGATGTTGACGACCCCGAGCACCTGGATATTAAGATTACCGCTGGCCAACAGCATATGGACGGTGCCACCGCCCTTACCTATGCCCGCTGCCGCTACACCTATGCCGACGGCGATTACACGCGCATGCGCCACCAGCGTCAGGTGCTTGGCGCCCTTGCCAACCAGATTCTCAATAACTTCGATGCCACGAAGATCTTTGGCCTGGTTAATTCGCTGTCCGATATGCTCGTGACCGATATGAGCGTTCAGGATATCGTGGCTACGGTCAATGCCATGCGCGGTATGGATGTCGACGGTATCTACTCGGCCAACCTGCCCTCGTACGCCGACGACAGCACCATGATCGACGGCGTGAGCTATGTCTTTGTCTACGAAGACGAGCTTAAGGAAATGATGGCCCGTGTCGACGCCGGCAAGGACCCCAAGGGCCCCAACACCATGGGTCTTTCCGACGGCTCCAGCTCCACGATCGGTGACCTCAGCAACAACACGTCTGACGACTACGCAAACGGTACCGCAACCTCATCGGTCAGCTCTGACGATTCCGATGACTCAAGCGATTCGAGCGATTCGGACTACTACGAAGAGCCCACCGGCGACGGCAACGGCTACGAAGCCAACTACTAAGTTACGGCGTTTTACCAAACGCCGTAACGGCTCGACGCTGCGCGGGCCGCATTTGGACAATCTGACGTTCAACTTCAAGGGCGC
>URBA01000190.1 GCA_900545905.1 uncultured Collinsella sp. | reverse complement strand
GTTCACCGCCACGCCCGTGAGCATGGCGATGTAGAAGATGCTGATGACGCTCAAGACGACGGTAATAGCGCGGGCAACCGGTGTCTCGGCCGGGATGTCGCCAAAGCCGATCGTCGAGACCGTCTCAAAGCTAAACCAGAGCCCATCGCCAAACGTGAGGGTCGTAGGCTCGGACAACCAGACGGCCGTCGAGCACAGCAGGTAAAAGACGAGGAACAGCTCCGTAATGCGCACGAAGCCCGCCTGGCGTAACACGTCAGCAAGCGTCTTGAGCTTTATCATCGCGACCCCTTTTCCCAGACGCCCAATCACGTTCGCTCGGTATTGTCCCACGCCTCCCCCGCAAACGGAACTAGTCATTGGGGACGTTCTTAAATGACTAGTCAAACAAGAACGTCCCCAATGACTAGTCGTTTAAGAACGTCCCCAATGACTGCCGGGCGGGAGCGTTTAGCGGTGCAGCTGCCGACTGGGCGGGCTGAGCTGGTATCCTTATGCGGTAATGTCTCGATTCGTTAGGATTGCATGTGAGAGCTGCCACTGTCCTTCGTTCAGTTATATGTCGCGCCCTGGCCATTGTGCTCGCCGCGCTTGCCGTGCTGAGTTCTATCGCGCCTGTCCAGGCTTTTGCCGCTGACTCTAGCCAGCCAGTCAAGACGGTCCGCGTTGGTTGGCTCGTCAACAACGAGGGCTTCCAGGACGGCACCCCCGGCGAGCGTCTCTCGGGATGGGGTTACGAGTACCTCCAGACCCTCTCGTACTACACACCCGGCTGGCAGTACGAATACGTCTCCGGCACCTTCACCGAGCTTATGGAGAAGCTCGAAGCCGGCGAGATTGACCTCATGCCAAACATCTCCTACTCCGAAGAACGCGCCCAAAAACTGCTCTTCTCATCGAACCCCGAGGGCACCGAGCGCTACTACATCTATGCCAGGCCCGAGCGCGACGATCTGGCCAAGGGTGACCCCCGAGCGCTCCAAGGCCTTACCATCGGCTGCAACCCCGGCGTTATGCAAACCTTCGTTGGCCAGCAATGGCTCGCCAACGAAGGAATCGCCTGCACATACAAGGAGTATGACGGAAACTCCGTTCTCTTTGATGCGCTGGCAAACGGCGAGGTCGATGCCGTCATCATGAACGACACGACCTCGTCGCCCAGCGCCTCCCCCATGTTCTACATTGGTTCGAGCGACTACTATTTTGCCGTCCCCAAAAGCCGCCCCGACCTGATGGACGACATCAATGCCGCCATGACAGCAATCGCCCGCGTCAACCCACGCTATAACGACGAAGTCAAATCTCACTACTCGGCCCAAAACAGCGGTTCATCATCGCTCAACGGCCCCGAATGTTCCTGGCTCAAAGCAAATGACAACACCATCACGCTCGGCTACATTACGGGCAAACTCCCCTACTGCAACGAAGACGAAAACGGCGAAATGGAAGGCTCGCTCGCATCGCTTGCGACGACGCTGCACGATAAATTTGGCATTACGGTCAAAACCGTCCCCTTTGATAGCTACAAGATGATGTCAAAGGCCCTGTCAAAGGGAAGCATAGACGTTGCGCTGCCGGTATACCGAGATTACTGGTTTGCCGAGCAATCAGGCGTTGTGCAGTCGGTATCGTTGGGGACCGTGTCCCTCACCGCCATCCACACCGACGGCAATCTGAACAAAGACCTTCAGAACATCGCCTGCACCAAATCATCGTTTGTCAACCAAAATGTACTTGAAAGTCTGTTCCCCACAGCGACCGTGACCGAATACCAATCCGACGATGAAGCGTTCGACGCCCTCAGGAAGGGAACGGCGCACTGCATCGTCGCTCCCAGCTCACGCATAAAAACCATCGGCGATCGTCATGATCTCGAAGGCTACGAGACGGTCGAGCTCCCTGACACCTGTGAGCTCTCGTGCTGGATTTCGCGCGGAAAGCCCGAGCTGCTGGGAATCGTCAACAAGGGCATCATCAATGCCGGAGAATCGCTCTCCGCAAGCAATTACTCCTCCACGTCGTACACGGCCCAGGAATCAAACACGCTTCAATTCCTTTATCGCAACCGTGCCGCCGTTGCAGCTACCCTCATCGGTATGTTGTCGGTCGGCATCGTCCTGCTCATCTGGGCGCTCGCACGCGCTCGAACCGAGCGCAAAAAAGCCGATGCTGCCAACGCCGCTAAGACGGCATTCCTCACGCGCATGAGCCACGACATCCGAACGCCGCTCAACGGTATCCTGGGCCTTATCGAGATCGAGGAATTGAAGGAAGGCGATATCCAGGTCGCCCGCGAGAGCCGTGCCAAGGCGCGCGTTGCCGCCAATCACCTGCTCTCGCTGATCAACGATATCCTCGAGATGGGCAAAATCGAAGACCGCAAGCTAACACTGGAGCATGCGCCTTTTAACCTCAAAGAGCTCTGTGACGATACGCTGGTGCTGTGCAAGCTCCGCGCGTCCAGTAACGGCATCACAATGCAGGACAATAGTCTGCCGTACGCCACGGGGCCATACATGATCGGCAGTCCCACCCATATCCGACAGATCATGATCAACCTGTTAGACAACAGCATTAAGTACAACAAGCACGGCGGCTCCGTCACCTTTAGTTCGAAGACCAAGCCACTCGATAACGGGCGCGCGCTCTTTTGCTTTAGCGTTTCGGATACCGGCATTGGCATGGCTCCCAAGTTTTTAAAGCATATCTATGAGCCGTTTGCCCAAGAAGGTGACGATGCGCGCAGCAAGTTCCAAGGAACTGGCATGGGCATGCCAATCGTCAAGTCGCTTATTGAACTGATGGGCGGCACCATCGAAGTCACCAGTGAGCTCCATGTGGGCACTTCGTTCTACGTGGAGATTCCGCTCGATATCGACGAGAATCCCCAGGAGCGGGCGAATACGGTTGAGAGTGCGCCCGATTGCTCGCTCGCCAACATGAACGTGCTGCTCGCCGAAGACAACGAATTGAATGCCGAGATTGCCCAGGCACTGCTGGAATCCGAGGGCGTCGTGGTCACCCGCGCCGCCAACGGCAACGAAGTCGTCGATCTGTACCTGTCGCATCCCGCCGGCAACTTCGATGCCATTTTGATGGACATTATGATGCCGGACATGGACGGCTACGAGGCAACCCGCGCGATTCGTCTGAGCGAGAAGATCGATGCAGCCGATATCCCCATCATCGCGCTCACCGCCAATGCCTTTGCCGAGGACGCCAAGGCGGCACACGACGCCGGTATGAACGCCCATCTGTCCAAACCGCTCGACTTTAACAAGCTCAAAAACATGCTCGCCCGCATCAAGAAAAACGGATCCGTTTCGCTATAGTTTGTGCTCAACCACCACGCACGACCAGAAAGGAAGCCAACGATGTTTAGGCCCTTACGTCGAAAGAAGCGCGCCATCACCGACGAAGAAGCGCGCGAACTGCTCGCTACCTGCAAGCGCGGCGTCTTTGCCGTCAACGGCGACGATGGCTACCCGTACGCCATTCCCGTCAACTACTTCTTTGACGCCGAGCACGACAAGATTTATTTCCATGGCGCCAAGGCCGGCCACAAGGTCGACGCACTCAAGCGCGATGACAAGGTCTGCTTTACCGTTTACGGAAACGAGTGGTACCAGGACGGCGACTGGGCTCCCTACGTTATGAGCACCGTCGTCTTTGGCCGTTGTCGCCTGGCGAATGACACCACCGCGTTTATCGAGGACAAAGTCCGCCAGCTCGCCCTTAAGTACTACCCTTCTGCCGAGGAAGTCGAAGAGGAAATCGCCAAGGACATTAAGGGCGTCCAGCTCTACGAGATTACGATTGAGCATCTCTGCGGTAAGCAGATTCAGGAAAAGTAAGCCCCTCAGCAGGCCTCATCAATAGCTGTCTCTTATACACATCTCCGAGCCCACG